>JALTMC010000655.1 GCA_027005175.1 Myxococcales bacterium | reverse complement strand
CTCTGGCAGAGCGTCGAAAAGAACTGATTATCGAGGTGGAGGCACTGCGTCAGCGGCAGAATGAAATCGCCAAAAAAATGAAAGGAAAGATGACCCAAGAAGAGCGTCTTCCTCTGATTGCAGAAGGAAAAACCTTGAAGGAGAAAGTCCAGGTTTTGGATAACTCTCTTCAGGAGACGGAAGCGAGTCTCCTTGATATTCAAATTCAAATTCCGAATGTTTCTCACCCTGATGTACCTGTTGGTGTGGGAGATGAGGACAATTTAGAGTTCAAGAAATGGGGTGTTCTTCCGACCTTTGATTTTGAAGTCAAAGACCATGTGCAGTTGGGGGATGCTCTGGACCTCATCGATTGGGAGTCGGGTTCACGTGTTGTTGGTTCCAAGTTTTATTTCCTCAAAAATGACGCTGTGATGTTGGAGCTGGCTTTGCTTCACTTTGCTTTGTCGGTGTTGCGTGAGGAAGGTTTTGTGATTCATGCGACCCCGGATCTTGCTCGTCAAGATGTGATCTCGAATATTGGCTTTAATCCACGTGGAGAAGAGAGCCAGATCTATTCCATCGAAAATACAGATCTCTCTCTGGTCGCCACAGCCGAGATCACACTGGGTGGAATGTATCAGGACCAAATCCTGGAAGAGAGCCAACTCCCCTTGCTTTTGGGTGGTGTGTCGCATTGTTTTCGTACAGAGGCTGGCGCAGGAGGTCGAACTTCACGCGGATTGTACCGAGTTCATCAGTTTACAAAGGTAGAGATGTTTGCTTTCACCACACCCGAACAATCCGAAGAGATCCTGGAGAAGTTTCTTGCTGTGGAAGAGCGACTGTTTCAAGGTCTGGAGTTGCCTTATCGGGTTGTGGATTGTTGTACGGGTGATCTGGGAGGTCAGGCGTATCGGAAATACGATATGGAAGCCTGGATGCCCGGACGGGGAGAAAGTGGAAAGTATGGGGAAGTCACAAGTGCGTCAAACTGTACGGATTACCAATCGCGTCGCTTAAAGACACGATACCGCAAAGAAGGGCAGAAAAAACCGATCTTGACACACACTCTCAATGGTACAGCGATCGCCATCAGTCGGGCCATTGTTGGTATTCTTGAAAATCATCAACAGGCCGATGGCTCTATTCGTATCCCTGAAGTTCTTCAGCCATGGATGGGCAAAAAAGTGATCGAGTCTGTGGGGTGAGCGAGCCATTCGCGAGACGCTCTGCCATCCTCTTTGAAACCGTTTGAGCCTCATCAAGGTGTTGGAGGTGGGTTGGGCGAGCCATCAGCGACACGCTTTGCCATGGCCTCTTCGCTGTGGGCAAAAAGTGATCGAACCTGTGGGTTGAGCTTGTCTATGGACTCCAGGCTTTCAGTAGGGTGAGAGCAGGGAACCCAAAGGGAAAGAATAGGATCAGGAAGATCAAAATGGGGCGTAGGAACACCCAGATGGGGTGGGGTTCTCCCCAGCCGATGCGGTGGATACTGTGAAGCGTGGAGAAACCGGAAAATGCGAGCAGTTGGGCACCAGCCAACCACAACAACATGCTGGGAACGATCGTGACTTTGAGAGTCCATCCTCCAAGGCCGACCCACAGGGCGAGGGGGAGTGTGGAGCCGAGGATATAGGGCCGACAGTGAAGAGGCGGAAGTGTGTGAGGGAAGCTTAGGAGTCGGCGAGTCTCTCGCAACGTTTTTAGGCTTGCCCATGTTAAGAAGGAAGCCAGAAGCATGACAGTGAGGAGAAGCACTCCCTTTCGGACTGAGGAGGAGTCTACAAACAACAAGAACCCTTGACTCAGAAGCACGCACAACACCAAACCATGGGCGGCTGTTCGTGTGGAGTGTTGGCTTTTTGCTCTGCGCCACCATCGTAAGGTGAGGCCCATCATCAAGAGAATCAATGTCGAGGGGACCAGAAGGGAGAGGAACTGAATGGCCCATACATTCCAGGCTGGAAACGCGCCTTTCCAAAGAACTCCTCCATAACCAAGGCCGACTGCAAGAGACAAAGCAGTTCCGAAGGCGAGCCAACGCGTTGCTTGACTCCACAGGAAGAGGCTCAGGATCGCATAGACCGTGAGACTGTGGGTGATGCCTAGAAAAGGGTGTGGGGATTGTTGAGCGAGGTACAAAGGGTAGAGCAAAGCGAGCTGTCCACCGCCTAAGAGGGGGAGGCTGAGAAAAGAGAGAAGCCCGAAGCGCTGAAGCCGGTTCATCGAATCAAGTGAGGCATAGTGTGCAAGGAGGGGGTCCTCATTGGAGGAAAACAGGACTTGCATCGCAGCCAAAAAGAATAAAATCGAGAGGGCCTCCAGCGGCCACAAAAAAGTATGTTGGGCTACTGGCCAGCTTGATAGCGCATGAGGGGCGGCTGTTTGAACAAGGAAAACAACAAGGGTCGTGAGCCAGATCCCTAGGACCAAATACCACGTCTTATGGAGAGGAGTACGAGGCTGCAAACTATCGGCCACTTTGGGCTTGTTCATCATTGGTTCTCAAGGTGTGTTGACATCCAGCCGCGCAAATCTCAGCAAGGGCTGGAGACTCTTGTACATATGCAGCATCTGGAGTTGGTTGGTTCCGATTTGGGCTTGCTCTTGTAAAAAAGAGCACCACACATGTTGGGCCTGATGGGATTTATGTTGGGCGACCTGTTCCATTCTCAGTGAGTATAGGACGCCTGTCCAGAGGAGCTGCTCTTGTACGATCTCTTTGCGTGTTGGAGCTGAGGAACGCTGCTCTAAAAATAAACCCGGCAAAGCATGATGCAGTACTGCGGCTGCATTTTGTTCCGTCCAAAATACCAACAACTGATGAAGCTGCGAGAGGCTCTGCCGACATGCCCCCTCCAACTGTGAAGCGAGTGAATTGCTCACAGCATGAAGTTGTGCTCGCAAAGCCTCGACAGGCTGTCGTGCCTCGGAAAACCGCATGGCCAACAAAGACGCATTGTGTAACAGATGATGCCTACTGCGATGCTGTTTCATCGCGCCGACAGCTCTTCTCACATGCTCTTGCCAATGGGGTTGGGGGATGGATGCTGTGAGCAAACGCCGGAAGACAGGGTAAAGAAAGGCGTACAACTCTTCCTCTTCCGTTGTATGTACTTCAAGAATACGAAGAGATAACGCAAGATTGAGAAGGTCATGACCTTCCTCATAGGTAAGTTGGGCTGCAGCGCAGAGCTCTTTTGCTGTGAATGTCTCCGCAAAAAAAGTTGCATAGCTTAATGCGCTTTGTCTCTCGGGACCCAACATTTCCAAACGCCGCTGTAAGAGCGGAATCATCACAACATCTTGTGATGATTCGGAGATCGCACCTGGCACAACGGATGAGTCGGAGATTGCCCCTGGTACAACTGGCGACTCTTGGGT
>JALTMC010000654.1:2006-12563 GCA_027005175.1 Myxococcales bacterium | reverse complement strand
GTATTTTGTCTCGTATTACGACTACTACCAACCGGAAGCGTATGTTCCGGCCAGTGACACCTTCATTGAGAAGGATGCCAAGATCAACGAGCAAATCGATCGTATGCGGCATGCTGCCACTCGTTCGCTTCTCGAACGTCGAGATGTTTTGATTGTGGCTTCTGTATCATGTATTTATGGCATTGGATCGGCAGAAGTCTATCATGACATGTTGGTGCATTTGCGGTGTGGAGAAACGATCCCTCGCCGTGAACTCTTACGACGTTTTGTTGAATTGCAGTACGATCGGAATGATATCGACTTTCATCGCGGCACATTTCGAGTGCGTGGCGACGTTGTGGAGATCTTTCCTGCGCACGAAGATGAGCGAGCGATTCGAATCGAGTTTTGGGATGATGAGATCGAGTCCATTCGTGCGATTGATCCCTTTCGAGGAAAGGTTCTGGAAGAACTCGATGGTGTTGGTATTTACCCAAACACCCACTATGTTACGGGCTTGGAACAGAGAAAACGTGCGATCTCTGCGATCCAAGATGAGCTTCGGGAACGCTTGATCGAATTGAAATCGGAGAACAAACTCTTGGAGTTTCAGCGCCTTCAAGAGCGTACATTGACAGATATTGAGATGTTAGAGCAGCTTGGATTTTGCCATGGTGTCGAAAATTATTCCCGTCATATGTCAGGTCGGAAGGCTGGGGAGCCTCCTCCTTGTTTGCTCAACTATTTTCCCGAAGATTTTTTACTTTTGATTGATGAGAGTCATGTCTCTATTCCACAGATCCGAGGGATGTATAAGGGGGATCAGTCAAGGAAGTCCAACCTTGTGAACTTTGGTTTTCGCTTGCCTTCCGCTCTGGATAATCGACCTCTGCAGTTTGATGAGTTTTGGGAGATTGCTGGACAATCGATCTTTGTGTCGGCGACACCTGGAACGTATGAAATGGAGCAAACAGATATTGTCGTTGAGCAGGTCATTCGTCCAACAGGACTGCTTGATCCAAAGATCGAAATTAGCCCCGTTGGAAATCAAGTTGATGATCTTCTCGATCGGATTCGAGAACGTGTGGCCTCTGAAGAGAGGGTGTTGGTGACAACCCTGACCAAGAGGATGGCTGAGAAGCTCGCCGAATATTATCAGGAGATGGGGATCACTGTGCGTTACCTCCATTCGGATATCGATACGTTGGAGCGAGTGCAGTTGCTTCATCAGTTGAGGCAGGGGCGTTTTGATGTTCTGATCGGTGTCAACTTGCTGCGTGAGGGCTTGGATCTGCCCGAGGTCTCTCTGGTTGCGATTCTCGACGCTGACCAACAAGGTTTTTTGCGCTCAGCGAGCGCGTTGTTACAAACAGCAGGTCGTGCCGCGCGTCATGAACGTGGCGAAGTTGTATTGTATGCCGATCGAATAACCGAAGCGATTCAAACCTGCGTTCGTGTGACTCAAAAACAACGTGCTTTGCAGATGGCATACAATGAGGAGCACAACATTGTCCCTCAAAGTATTAAAAAGCCATTGCGAACGCTGGATGCAGCCTGGAGTGCGACGGGCGACGAGGAGGCCAAACCTGTGGAGGAGCTTTGGGCCGCAGAAGAGCTTGCGATGTATCAAACCCCGGCTCAGATCAAGGCGGAGATCAATCAACTGGAGACCGATATGCTTGTGGCCGCATCCAAGCTTGAGTTTGAGGAAGCTGCTGAACTTCGAGACCGGATCGCGACGTTGCGGCAATTGGAGTTCTTGCTGACAGAGAGTGAACCCATGAATAAGACAGGTGTTTCATCCCCCTCGCTCTGATGGGAAATCGGTGACGACAAAAACCTTGCTTCTTTTGTTGTCTTTTGCTATTGTCACCGTGGCTATGTGTGCTTATTATCACGTTGAATTTTATATTCAATACCAAGAGCGTTGGGACGCTCGTCGCATGGTGGAGAGGTTGGTCACTTCAACCATAAAACAGCGACTTTAAAAAGATAACGAGAGGCCCATGTTTACAGTTATTGTTCAGGAAAAGGGTGGCAAAACTCAGCGCTTGCAGTTCAACAAGTCTGAGATCACCGTCGGGCGGGTTCAAGGCAATGATATTGTTCTGCCCAAAGGCAATGTGTCCAAGCGACACTCTAAGATTGTTTTCAAAGAGGGCAAGTTTATTGTCGTCGATTTGAAAAGCACCAATGGAACTTACGTCAATGGTCATAAGATCGCTTCTCCGCAAGTGATCAAAAGCACGGACAAAGTTTTTATTGGTGATTTTGTTCTTGAAATTGAAGAGGGTGCAAACGCTGACGCAGGGATGGGGGCTCCTCCTCCGATGCCTCCGGGGCCAGGCACTGCTCCACCACGCCCAATGCCTCCAGGGCCAGGGGGACCCCCTCCTGGAATGGCTCGTCCAGGTCCGATGCCTCCTGCACCACCGCCAGGTGGTCCACCGATGGCAGGCCCACGCCCCCAACAGCCACCTCCAGGTGGTCCACCGATGGCAGGCCCACGCCCAGGTATGAGTGGACCCGGACCCGGCCAGGGACCCCGAGGATCGTGGCAGGAAGTCTCTGTCGCTGGCGGTGCTCCATACCACTATATTGGAATTCAAGGTGGTTGGCTTGTGATGGCACAAAACAACATGGTCTTCATCTCTGATCCTGGGCACCAGAGTCCCCCCACACCCGTCTGATTCTTCTTCCTCCTCTCTCTCCTACACTTTCCTTTCTTCCTTTTCTCTTCCTCCATTTCTACGGTAGATACAGCTATGATCGGCTCTTGAGGCAAAAAAAACGACGCCTCTCTGTGTCCTTGTTTCGACGGTGGATTCACAGGGTGAGAATCTGCTTCTCCCGTCAGCAGCGGTCCGTTTAATTTCGGTTTTGGCGGTGTATACAGGAGGAAGAGTTGGGCTTGGGTTTGGTTCTTTTTTTGGTATTTGAGACGGTAGGTAGGGGGCAGAGTCGTACCAGTTGGTGTTGGACTTTTCCTTCGGGGAGTAGATAGGAGCGCATCTGTTTTAGGGAGGGTGGCACCTGCTTTGTTGCAGAGAGAGGCTTCACAGAGGGATTTGTGGCTGCTTGTTGGTTTGGCAACGCTACTTTTTGTGTAGCGGTCGTTTTGGGGGGGGAGGCAAGGGATAATATTGTGAGGAATGTCATGAGCAGGTGGATAAAGATCGAAAATGATAAGACAGGAGCATGAGTATCCATGTAACGGAACCACGTTTTGGAAATGGGTGGTGCTGTGACAAAGCGAATTCGGATTTGGATACTTTCTGTGCAAACCAATTGTACGAGGGCACCGGGCTGCAATGGATAGTAGCAAAGGCCAGTGCGATCAAAGGAATGTGCTCTTCCTGCTTTGACAAGGTCAAGAAGTTTGTGTTGTTCGCCGTTCTCTTCAATGACCCCATCCATATCGGGGTCAAAGCAAAGTAGGTAGCCGCCACCTTTGGAGGGTTCGATGAGCGGGAACAGTGAGATCTTGGAAGGGTGCTCAAGAGATGAAGCCAAGGCATAGCAGAAGTCGGCCCGGGGATCAGGGCCAAATGTTAAGCGACGTGGAGATCGGTAATGAGCGATATCCAGTAGTGCACCTTCCCACGATACAGATATCTCCAAAAGCATGCCGTTGGACGATTCACGCAGCTCAGGGGTGGCGAACCAGGCCTCGGAGTCAAAGTTGGAGGACTCGCGCAAGTGCGCGGGCGTCACCTGTATCTCAGGAGCATCATAAGGCTGAACAGAGACAAGAGGTTCGTCTCTTTGTGTGGAAGGGTTGGAGAGCTTCATATTCTCTCTCCGTAAATGAGCTTCAATGGTTGCCAAACAGTGGTGTCTTACAACAGACATCACACAATATACTGCGAACTCAACAGCTTTGTATACCCTTGGTTGCAAAATGCCCTGCTGAGGTCGATGTTGGGACAATGCCGGGAACGATAAGTTCCCATTTGGAAAAGGTTGCAGGAACAAAAGGGCTGAGGTATGATGGGTTTGTCCATAGTTACTCTCAATATGCAAGGAGCATTGCGAATGTTACATATGAGATTCTTTTGGGTTATGGCGGTTGCCATTGGTTTGATCGGGTCGGCAGATACGGGAAATGCAGAGGCCAAAGGTTGGCGATGCCATTCGAAACGAAGGCGATGTTTACGACGGTGTGTTAAAAAGTCTCGAAGAGCTGCAAGGCGGTGTCGTCGCTCTGCTCTGCGTCGCCGGAAAGTTTGTTTAAAGAAGTCGTATCGCAAGGGCAAGAGGTGTGTGCGGAAGCTTCGTTGTCCTGAGGCAAAACAGTGTTATAAGAGCTGTCGTGAAAAAGCAGATCCTTCACAATGCTATGCCAAGCAAGGTTGTGCGAAACTTCAGGCTTCTTGTTATGGAAGCTGCCAAGCACCTCTTGGGGCGATGCTGAAAACTTGCATGGAGGAGACCACAATGAAGCTCAAGTGGTGTGGGGAGCAAAAGAAAACCAGAATGGATGGTTGCCGTTCGAACTGTCCAAAGTGCAAATAGTCACTCTCGCCATGTCGATTCTCCTTGCTGGGACCACAATTTGATTGTGGTCGATTCTCCCTGCTGGGACCACAATTTGATTGTGATAGGAAAGCCGGGCCACTTTGTGGACGGCTTTTTTTGCGTTTTGCAGTACGCATACACGGAGTTCTGGCACTGTTGGCCTGGAGTATCCACTTTGTGGACGGCTTTTTTTGCGTTTTGCAGTCGTCGCTACTGCTTCTCCTATCGCCGATTCACCCTATCGTTACGCTCTATCTCTACTCAACCGGTGACGGCTTGGAGGTTTGTTAGACCACATAAGAGCGATGAGCGACTCTCGATTGCTGTATATGTTCCTGTTTTTTGTTGGTCTTTTGTTGTTGGTTCTAGTGTTGGAGTAGACCTCTTCCTGCTGTGTCTTCTTTTTCCTCCATGTCACGTCTTCTTTCCAGAGTGTATATCTTACTTTCCACAAATCACCCTACATTTGCTGTGATGTTTGCTGGTGTTGAACGAATCCAACCTCTTCGTTGAATGTCTGATGTCTAACTTTATGAAATTGTTGTAACTTCTTAGATGTTGAAATAGAGGTGGCACAAGTATTGTATAGAGGGAATACAGTGTTGGTTGAGTTTTGATGTCGGTTTGATGATTTCCATGTGAGATTCCTTCTCGCTTCTTTTGGGACCTCATCAACCGGCTCACCTGGAGGATATTTGTTATGAATCGTCAACATGAGATCAAGTTGATTCACAATGTACAAAGAGATGGCTGTGTGAAGTCTTTTTCGGAGTTGTTGAAAGGACTCAATTTGTATCGTGATATCTATTTGTATGTACAAAAATATTTATCCAATCATTCTGATGTGGAAGAAATAACGCAAGAAGTGATGTTTCGTGCCTTTGAGCGTATTGATCGCTTTGATACGAGTCGCGGTCGGTTTCGGTCTTGGGTTTTGGGTATTGCGGCTCACAAAGCCTGTGATATGCTTCGTTCTCGTAAGCGTCAGTTTACTGATATTGTGGAAGACCTCCCTGTCAATCATCGCTCACCGGAAGAGATGTGTGCCTTAACGGAGATCGAAGCTTATTTACTGCTGGCTCTTGAAGGGTTGCAAGAGCGGCCTCTGCGAATTCTTGGTCGCTTTTACGTGGAAGGCCTATCTCATGAAGATATCGGTGATTTGGAGGGTCTTAGTGCCAATAATGTGGGTACGATTCTTTATCGAGCGCGGTCAAAGTGGTTAAAGAAGTACCGTTCGTTGTTGGATTCTGCGATTCCGAGTCATCGACGAGAGCCTTCACTCCATCCTGTTTTGCAGTCTTTCTCTCAAATGTTTGATGTTCTCAATTCTCAGATGGCTAATTTGTAAGCTCAACTTTCTTGTTGGCTCTGTAGTCTTTTCTTCCTTCTATGGCGTGTTTGCGAAGGCTTTGCTTTTGTTGACACGCCTTTTTTGTTATGCTCAGTGCTCCGTTTGTTACATCTCTTCTTGTGTTGTATCTTTGTTTGCGTTGAGGGGAAATTATGGATCGGAACCTGGCATTAGAGTTTGTTCGTATTACGGAAGCTGCTGCGATTGCATCTGCAAGATGGATGGGGAGAGGGAACAAGGAGGCGGCTGACCAAGCAGCTGTTGATGCGATGCGTCGTGCATTTGATTCCGTGGATATCAATGGGACGGTTGTGATTGGTGAGGGAGAGCGCGATGAAGCTCCGATGCTCTTTATTGGTGAAAAAGTAGGACGGGCCCCCGACTGGTCTCCCTCCGTGGATATCGCTTTGGATCCACTGGAAGGTACAAATTTGTGTGCGAAGGGTGCGCCAGGTGCTTTGGCTGTCATTGCGATTGCTCAACGAGGGCATTTTCTACATGCACCGGATACGTATATGCAAAAGATTGCAGTGGGTCCTGCCACCAAAGGCTTGGTTGATCTCGATGCAACACCCGAAGAGAATGTACGAGCTGTCGCCGCCTCACTCAATAAAGATGTAGAGGATGTGACCGTTGTGATCATGGAGCGAGAACGACATCTGGAGATCATCGAACGCTGTCGTAGTATCGGAGCCAGGATTCAGTTGATTACAGACGGAGATGTCTCTGCATGTCTTGCCACTGCCATGCCTGATTCTGGGATTGATTTGTTTCTGGGGGTGGGGGGATCACCGGAGGGCGTGATCTCAGCAGCCGCTCTTAAATGCCTGGGGGGAGACTTTCAAGGGCGACTTAGATTTCGCAATCCCGACGAAGTTAAACGTGCAAAAAGGATGGGGATTGATGACCCCGATCGACGGTACTCTTTGGAGGAACTCGCGAAAGGGGATGTCATGTTCTGTGCGACGGGGGTGACCACTGGAGCAATGTTGCGAGGGGTTCGCTTTATGCAGCACCACCGTGCGAGTTCGCACTCTGTGGTGATGCGCTCGAAGTCAGGGACTGTGAGGATGATTGAGGCTCTCCATCGATTGGACCGCAAACCGTTGGTCTGAGATCTTCGATGGAGTTTGCAGCATCGTGAGAAGTGCGATGATGTCTTATGCTGCTGCCTGGGTGTTGGGCTTTACCACTCGGCCTGTCTTGATACAGGTCGTGCAGGCGCGAACGCGCTTGACTTGACCTTGCACCACAGCGCGGACCTTTTGGATATTGGCTTTGCATACTTTTTTACTGCGCTTATGGGAGTGGCTGACTTTCATTACAACAAGTCGGCCTTTTCCGCAGAAATCACAACGTCGGGACATGTTCTATCTCCTATTTTAGTCGAACGAGTATCACTCTCGTGGTTATGAACTAGCTATGGTTAGGGGTGTCAGTCCCTTGCGAGTTGCCTGGTTATGACTTCGGATCATCATCGTTAGCAACTGCAAAGAGGCTGGTGTTACACCTGGAATTCGTGCAGCCTGACCCACAGAGCGTGGGCGAGCGCGGTTGAGCTTCTCTTTGATCTCTGCACGCAGGCCCGGAACTTCATTGAAATCAAACTGATCGGGGATGGCGATGGCCTCTCCCTCTCTGAATAGCTTGGCTTCAGCCTGCTGACGCTCAAGGTAGCCAGCATAGCGACTTTCTATCACCAACATTTCCAGCACTTCACGATCAAAGTCTGAAAAGGTCTCTGATACCTCTGGAATCGTATGATAATTGAGATCAGAGCGATTGAGCAGGTCAAACAGTGCCACTTTCTGGCGCGGCGGTGTATTTAAACCAAGTTTATCCACTACGTCAACATCCGAGGGGGTCACTTTGTAGGCAAGGAGCTCTTCTTTGATCTGCCGTGATGACTCTAAACGTCCCTGGTATCGGGACCAACGCCCTTCTGAAATCAACCCGATCTTTCTGCCAAATTCTGTGAGGCGCATGTCGGCATTGTCTTCGCGAAGTAACAAGCGGTACTCTGCACGAGACGTAAACATACGATAAGGCTCTGTCACTCCACGTGTTGTGAGATCATCGATCATGACTCCAATATAAGCCTGGGAACGATCGAGTTGGAGAGGGCTGTGGCCTTTGATTTGCAGTGCTGCGTTTGCTCCTGCAAGCAGTCCCTGGGCTGCCGCTTCTTCGTACCCACTGGTACCATTGATCTGGCCTGCGAGAAATAAACCTGAAACATCTTTAAGCTCCAGCCACGGCTGAAGGCTTCTGGGGTCTACTGCGTCATACTCTACGGCATAGCCAGGTCGGAGAATTCGGGCCTCTTCCAAACCTTCAATAGACTGTACCATCGCAAGTTGTGTTTCTATGGGCAAACTTGTGCTGATTCCACTGGGATAGATTAAGTCGCAGTTTCGAGCACATGGCTCCAGAAAGATCTGGTGTCGCTTCCGGTCGGGAAAACGGACGACTTTATCTTCGATGCTTGGACAGTAGCGAGGGCCAATTCCATCGATCTTACCCGAGTAAATCGGTGACCGACTCAGGTCCGCTTCGATAATCTCATGTGTTTTTTCGTTGGTGTATGTGATGTAGCAAGGAACCTGTTCCAGATCAGCGGGGAGGGAGCGGTTCATAAAGGAGAAGGGAAGGGGCGGGTTATCGCCAGGTTGTTCTTCCAGGACAGACCAATTGATACTGTTCTTATCGAGCCGAGCAGGTGTGCCTGTTTTTAAGCGAATCAAGGGCAGTCCAAGATTCTCCAGGTGCTCAGAGAGGGTGTTGCTGGGCGCTTCATCAACACGACCACCTGGGGACGATTGCAGGCCCGTGTGAAGAAGACCACGTAAAAATGTGCCTGTTGTGATCACAACCGTATGGGAACGAACCAGGGAGCCATCGTCAAGAAAGACTCCGGCGATGCGACCACCTTCCAGGTGTAGGCCACTGACCAGGCCTTTGATCACTGTCAGATTTGGAGTATGCTGCAGCACATGAGAGATACGATCTGCGTAAGCAAACATATCAGCCTGGGCGCGTCGTGCTTGAACGGCGGGTCCTTTGCGGGTGTTGAGTCGGCGGAATTGGATTCCGGTGTCGTCGATGGCCAATCCCATCTCTCCACCCAATGCGTCGATCTCTCGCACAAGGTGTCCTTTTCCAACACCGCCAATCGCGGGATTACACGGCATCCAACCCGAACGTTCGGGCTTGAGGGTCACAACTGCGGTGTGACACCCCATACGGGCCGCTGCCAGGGCTGCTTCTGTACCTGCGTGGCCAGAGCCCACAACAAGAACTTCAAAGATGTCACGTGCTGTACTCATCAGAAAAAAACCTTTTAGGTTGTGGGCGTGGAGACCCTCTCCCGATCGCGGGTCCGGTAGAATCTACAGGACGATGTCTGGATGGGGTGGGGAGAGTTGACGTTGGGTTCTTTATCGTGAGGGAAAGTGAAGTCGGCGTGAGAGGATTTGAACCTCCGGCCCCTTGCTCCCGAAGCAAGTGCGCTACCAAGCTGCGCCACACGCCGAAATTAGAAATTGTGTTATACGAGCCTTGGGTAAAGTCTCAACCAAGACCTCGGATAGAGGCTTGTCGGATGGATTGGATCTGTTGTGCATAGGTCTCAGGAGGGTGCTTGTAAATAGCACTCCCTGCGACAAGAACAGTGGCACCCACTTCCACAACTGCCGAAGCTGTCGTCTTATTTACACCACCATCAACGACAATGTCAACCGCCTCTTCTGTCTGATCAAGCCATTTTCGCAATTGTTTGATCTTGGGCAAAACGGCATGGATGAAGGATTGTCCACCAAAGCCAGGATTGACTGTCATGATCAGAACAAGGTCAAGGCGGTGGCGAACAAACCGCAGGGCTTCCAGAGGAGTGGAGGGATTTAATGCCACTCCAGCCCGACATCCAGCTTCCTGTATCTGGGCCAAGGTTCGTTCCAGATGAGGGCATGCTTCTGCATGTACTGTGATGTGGTTCGCACCTGCTTGGGCAAACGCATCAATATACTTCTCCGGCTCAACAATCATGAGATGAACATCCAAAGGCAGGGATGTTTCTTGACGAAGGTCTCGAACGAAGGGGATTCCAAAGGATATGTTGGGGACAAAGCGTCCATCCATCACATCGACATGTATCCAGTCCGCTCCCCCAGCTTCCACCAGGGCCACTTCCTCTGCCACTCTCATTTGATCGGCTGCCAGTACAGACGGTGCTATCAGCGTTTGGTTCATCTTTATCACTTGTTAATACTCAAAGAACACAGTTATTTTACTTGTGCTCTTTGAACATGACGTGACGTTTGAGCACAGGGTCATACTTGCGCAAAGACAAGCGCTCAGGGGAGTTTCGCTTGTTCTTTTGTGTGTGGTAGGTGTAGTGACTCTCTGTACTGCGCATCTTAATGTTGATGCGATCGCCTTTTTTGGCCATGATCTTCTCCTATCTTCAACGATATCCCAAAGGTATCTATTCTTTCTCAACATACCCCAGAGCAGGGTCCCACCACGTTGTTTTGGTGGCGCGGAAACATAACACACTCAAATTGGAGAATCAACTACTTTTTTGGTGCCTTGGGTCCTTTTGGTACCTTGGGCCATTGGATAGCACCAGACGAGCTTTAAACGATCGTTGGATGCTGTTGTGATGTGGTGTTTTTGATTTAGGAGATAAGCGACGATTTAGTGCGCAG
>JALTMC010000654.1:0-1996 GCA_027005175.1 Myxococcales bacterium | reverse complement strand
TGGTGTCGCTGTCTCTCTCGTTATGAGGGGGAACAGGCTAGCGAAATATGGGGGTGAACATATTGTGAGCGGGTCGTTTGTCGAGGGTTAGAGAGTGAGGCATCTTTTTCGGAGGCTGCACAAGTGCAAGCATCTCCCACTGCATCTGAACAATCACCGAATAGTTGTCTCTGTCGGGTGCTCCTGACTGATTGATACGCAGTGCGATCACCTTATCGCCGGAGGAAAACAAAGCGAGCTGTGCCAGCACTTGACGAACCGTATAAGCGTCTTTGGCTTTGTACGATACCAACAGCCGATGGGGCCGCCCGAAAGTAACACTCAGGTTCAATAGTTTGGTGTCTGATCTGCGAAAGATCGTACTTAGGGTGGGAAGCAGCGATAGCTTTTTCGTCGATGGTTTGGCATACCGACTGCTCAAGGGAAGGGAGCGACGCTGAAAGTCAAAGATCATCTGTTCGATCTTATCAGTGACAAGGTAGATCATCCCAATGCCTTGAAGCTCAAATTTTTGCCATCGTCGGGATTTACTCAGGCTATCTCGGGTGTAGCGGCTTTGCGATCGTGAACCATACAACAGACTGGAGAAACGTACACGACGGTGGAGGATGTCAAGGAACATCAAGCGAGTTCGACTGGGCATATATCGAGTGGCGTCCCCCAATGCTCCGACCAGTCCTTCCAGATCCGCGAGAGGTTTCCAGGCGGCTTTCGGAGTCCAGGGCTGTACCTGGATCTTATCCATCTTTCGAAAAGCCCACAGACCGACCTGGCCCTCTCGAATGATGTCTTCTTCATCCTTGCGACGGTAAAAATCATGAAAGGTCAAGGCCAGTTTGGCTCGCTTAGCGAGTTGAAGAAAGATCCGCTCCAGCTTTTCAAAAGGAAAGTGGCGAAGCATACCAATCGAAACCCGTCGTGAACTCTTTCCCTCGTATACAGTGATGTCTCTGATCGTTCCCATCTGTTGAGGCCAGCTTGTAAATCCACTGTATCTTACTTGGCGAAGAAGTCCTGCAAAGACCTTAGAGGGAAGTCCCACCCGCCATACCTTGCCTTTTACGGGAGAAGGGGGATTCTTCCAGCGCATGTCGTGAACCAAAAGCGGCATCCGACCATAACTAAACATCGGGTGAATTGTTCGGTACATCAACAGCACACGCTGGATCTTCTGCTTGGGTATGACTTTGACCACCTGTTGTGCATGTCGCTGATACCAATCTGTGATCGATCTTTGATTCTTTTTCCACCAGTTGAACCAGGTGCCAGGATCTCGCCTCGCGTGCCCTTTGGGCGGTGCAGTGATCCGCTTGGGCATCTTTTTTACCAGCTCTTCCGCCTTGTCTTGCAAAGACAAACGAACCAGGAAACGAATGGAGTTGCTTGGATCTTGAAGTCCCAGAATTAAGAGAGGGATGGTCTCTGCTGCTTGTCGAAATGCCACCAGACGATAGAGCAGTGAGCGCAGGTTTGCATCGGGATGTCCTTTTAAAATCGCCTTGATCTCTGACAAGATCACCGCGTCGGAGTACAAGCGCAGACCTTCCATTCCTTTCTGTTGTAGAAACTTGCTCTTGTTTGTTAAATACTTGCGAAGCCATGGCAATGCTGTAGGTGAGCGCTGTAAGGCTAAAACTCGAAGAAGAATGTGTGGTTTGGTCGCTGTCTTGAGTTCTTTGTTGATCGCAGAGTGTGCCGATGTTCCGTAAGCAAGCAGGGCACCTGTCAACAAGGGAGTCGGCTGATCCCACCAGAGCTGTGCCATGTGGAACAGCTCTGCTAGGGGGCGTTTGTCTTGCAATCGGGCCAAGGCATGTGCGGCAAGCAAGCGAACTCGGAGACTGCTGTGCTTCTGGAATGTCTTGTATAGTAACTTGTGGGTGGATTTTTTCCGTCGCACCAGCTCATCCAACAACATCGACTGCCTACGCCAGTTTCGAATCTTCAAGCCTTTGATCAAGTCTTTGCTTTTCATTCGCCGTGGGTGTGGCAAGAC
>JALTMC010000653.1 GCA_027005175.1 Myxococcales bacterium | reverse complement strand
CTGGGTTGTCTTCCGCGAGTAGGACTCGGAGAGGGCGGGTGATGGCTGAAAACTCGGAAGACGGACTCGCTTCTTGTTCGACTTCGTTTGAAAAGCAGCTCAATAGTGCTCGTAACAATCGGTGACGACGTGCAGGTTTCATGAGGACTTGAGCTATTTGTAATTCCTTTGCCAAGCTACGCGCAATCGTGGGATCTCCCGATGTGAGTAAGATGACTTGCAAAGAAGAGAGGCTCGTATCTCGACGGATTTCTTTTACCAGCATCAGCCCATTCATTTCGGGCATTTGGAAATCGGAGAGGAGAACAGAGAAGGGATTTTTTCGGTCTTTGGAACGTTTTAAGAGAGCCAATAACTCTGTTCCGCTGCTCACCGCTTCCACCTGAATTCCCCATTGTAAGAGTTGTGTTGTGAGAAGGGAGCGGCTTGTGGCGTTGTCGTCAACGACCAACATGGATTTGCCTTGGAGAAGAGAGTGTTCATCCATTTTGGGGATAGGGTTCTTTTGATGCTCTAGCTGGAAAGGCAACTCACAATGAAATTGACTTCCTACTCCTTCTTTACTCTCCACCCAGATCCGGCCTCCCATCTCTTTCACCAAAAAGGATGTGATGGTGAGACCTAAGCCTGTGCCGCCAAAACGTCGTGTGGAGGAGGAGTCCACCTGTACAAATGCTTGAAAGATCTTGTCCTGGGCTTCGGGAGAGATACCGATACCCGTATCGCTGACTGTTACCCGCAGCCGCAAGGAGTTCTCTTGCGCAGCCTCCAACGGAGCGATTTGCAATAAAACCTCCCCTTCGTCGGTGAATTTTATCGCGTTACTCACGAGGTTTGTGAGGATCTGTCTCAGTCGAATTGGATCGCCGATGCATGTTTCAGGTACGTCTGCACGTATGTCACAGAGTAACTCCAGTTCTTTTCGATGGGCTCGATGGGCCAACATATGGAGAGTGTCATCGATGATATTTCGGAGTTGGAAGTGGATGTTGTCAAACTCCATAAGTCCGGCTTCTATCTTTGAGAAGTCAAGGAGATCGTTGACCAACACGAGCAGTATCTCGGCCGATTGTTCCAGTGTATCGAGATAATCGATCTGTGTGGCATTTAATTTTGTTTGCTTTGTTAACTCTGCCATCCCAATAATGCCGTTGAGGGGAGTGCGTAATTCGTGGCTGATATTTGCGACAAAAGCACTTTTCTCTTGGCTGGCAACCTCAGCAGCTAGCTTGGCTTTCTGTAGATGAGTGTTCGAGTCCTTCAGGCTTTGGGTGAGTAGGTTGAGCTCGTTGTTCGACTCTTCGAGTTCGGACGTTCGCTCCTGTACTTTGAGGTCGAGATGAGAGTTGAGGGCATGGAGTTGCTTGTTGGCTTCTCGCAGGTTTTTCTGGATCTGTAAATAGGAGGTGCTGACGACAAAAAATGCTGTGGTGTAGGCAGCCAATCGCAGTATATGCCACCACCACCACGCAATATCCCAAAGTACGGAAAGTTCAAACAAGATCCCAGCCATCCCAAAGAGTGTGCAGTGAATGGCAAAGAGCCACTCCTCTTGTTTGTTGCTGCGAAGGTATCGTTGGATAAAGAAAACTGCTGCGATAAGAAAGCTACATCCGCCTATGATGTTGAGGGAGCGGGCCAAAAAGGTAAAGTGCCCCTGGTGGACCATTCTGGGAACCCAAGAGCCAAACAAAGAGGTGACACCAAAGAGGAGCGAGCCAACAGTTGCAATCCAGGGGAACTGAGGGAGCCAACTCTTGCTCCAGCGGTCTGGGACCCAGACCAGGCAAAAGAAGATTCCTCCTGCAAACGTTGCGATACTGTGTAACCAAACAAAGTTCTTCCCAAGGTGTACGCCAGCATGAAAGATATCGAGAATCCCCATGGCGAACAATGCTGTGGCAATGGCAGCATAATGAAGGCGATGGGTGTGGAGACGAAGCTCTGCTAGTAAAATCATCGCGAGCAACAGGGCTAAACTACCCCCCAATGTCTCAAGGATGGAGTGAAAGGGGATATGGACCCAACGAAGCTTTGGCATCCACACCAAAGACACCAGGCTACCAACGATAGGGAGGACTACCGCAAGAGCAAAGCCTATCACAAGCTTTTTGAAAATGGACCGTTCCATGATCGAAAATTCCTGGAGCGTGAACTGGAGAAACCGCTGCAATCTCTCTCATTCATTGTTTTGTTTTGACGGGTTGGACTATACATTAAAATGACAGACAAACAAGGCTCTGTTCTCGCGGATATGGAATGGAACTTGGGATGGATGGACTGTTGAAGTGGAATGGGATATTGTTGAGTTCGCTGTCCTGTTGTGTCTGAACTCGTGACTCTCCAAAGAAAACAAAGGGGCTTCTCATGAATAGTGGCAAAGAAGTTCGTATGCGACGTATCATCAATTCTCGCTCTCGCAAGATGTTTATTCTGGCGATGGACCACGGCTTCTCGGATGGCCCCATTCCTGGTTTGCGTAATCTCGGTGACCGGCTGCGACAGATCGGAGAAGACGCATTGAATGCTGTGATCGTTCATCAGGGAATGGTTCGACGCATCGCGCCAGTGCTACAAGAGACGAAACACCTGGGGCTTATTGTTCATCTATCGGGCTCTACGTCTCTGACACAGGATTCCAACGACAAGCGCATTGTTTGTACCGTCGAACAAGCCATTCGCTTGGGGGCTGATGCTGTCTCTGTACACATTAATTTAGGTGCGGAGACAGAGACTCAGATGCTTACTGATTTGGGGAAGGTCTCACAAGCTTGTCAGGAATGGGGTATGCCTTTGCTTGCCATGATGTATCCTCGCGGCAAACGGATCGAAAATCCATATGATCCTGTTTATATCGGACATGCCATTCGTGTGGCCATGGAGATGGGGGTTGATATTATCAAGACCTATTATACCGGTGATGCCGATAGCTTCTCGCAAATCCTCGCGGATGTTGATGCTCCCGTGGTGATTGCAGGGGGACCACACATCGACTCCGAGTTCACGATGTTTAAAATGGTCTATGATGCCTTACAGGCTGGAGCATCCGGTGTTTGTTTTGGTCGCAATGTCTTTCAAAGTGAACATGCTGACCTTATCGCAGAGGCCATCGAGAATATCGTACACAAAGATTTCACCATTCATGATGCTGTGTCTTTGCTTGAAACTGCCGAAAATTGGTCGATGACAGGATAGGGGGGCTTGGAGCTATTCCGATGGCAGACTTGATTTGTGTTTACTATTGAGATGAGCCTGAGCCTCAACATCCAACAACAACCTCACCTTTCTTTTGGACTGTCGCAAATTCGCAACGACTCCACGAAATCTCACCATCCTACCCATCCACGAAATCACTTTATGATCCGCCGGACGAAAGTCCAGCTC
>JALTMC010000652.1:9688-12595 GCA_027005175.1 Myxococcales bacterium | reverse complement strand
TGGACTCCTCCAGCAGCAGTGACTTCAAGATCGTAAAGCAGGGACTTCAACTTCCCTTTACTTTGAATCCCAAACAAGAAAAAGAGATCACTGTTGAGTATTCTCCCTCGGATGCGAAGGAAGACTCGGGTAAGATCATCGTGACCAGCAACGCTGGTAACAAAGGTAAGGCGACCATCTTGCTGGAAGCAGCCTCTCGTGGTTGCAACCTGGAAGTGAGCCCTCGAAGTCACCGCTTCCGCGCCCCCAAGCCTCCCTTGACGGTGAATCTTATCAACGCTGGAAACGAGTCCTGTACGTTGAAGAAGGTCTCTTTGAAGTCGGGGGGGGGAGCGGGTGCAGCTTTCGCATTGTTGCCTACCCCTGCACCCAATCAAACTATCGTTCCCAACGGTCGTATCGACTTTTTGGTCAACTTCAATCCACCGGATAGCAACAAAGAGTACAAAGATGTTGTTCTCATTGAGAGTACCGATCCGGATGAGCCCACCATTGAGTTGGAAATTATTGGTAAAGTGGACGGTAAGCAAGAGTGTGAGTTAAAAGCGACCCCACGTCGTGTTGTGTTTGGCCTCGTCGGTGTTGGCCGGTCCAAGAAGCTCAGTGTTAGTCTGTCCAACGAAGGTTGGGGAGATTGTAAGATCTCTTCCCTCAACATCGCCGGAACCAAACCTGGAGGCAACAACGCATTTCAGTTGGCGAGCCGTGTTCAGCCCCCCATTACGATCTCTTCGGGTAGCAATGTCCGTCTGGAAGTTGCTTATACACCACCCCAAGAATTGCCGGGCTACGAAGGTACTCTGACCATCGCGAGTAATGATAAGGCCAATCCAAGTTATACCATTCAACTGAATGGTTCATCCGGAACACTCTGCTTGGAGCTTGTACCTTCAAGCATGGACTTTGGCTCTTCAAAGTTTGGTTGTTCCACACCCACTCGCAAGATCCAGGTCTTTAACTTGGGTGCTGCCAAGTGTCAAAAGTCTATTTCCATTACCAAGATCGGTTTGGCCACAGGTACCACTCCTGAGTTCCGTATCATGTCAGCTCCTCCTGTTCCTAAAACTTTGAATGCAGGTGAGAGTATTGTGATCGGGATGTCTTACAAGCCCAAGACTGTCGGTGTTGACACAGGCACTCTGGAGATTGAGAACAATGTACAAGGCCAATCGCCTGTGACGGTTCCTCTGGTGGGTGAAGGTGTCTCTACAGATGAGCAGAAGGACGTGTTTAAACAGCTTCAACGTCCACTCACAGACATCATGTTTGTTGTTGACGACTCTTGCTCCATGGGTGATGACCAAAAAAGCCTCGCGAAGAACTTCCAGTCTTTCATCAACTGGGCTGTTCGACTCAATGTTGATTATCAAATTATGGTCACAACTACGGATGTTACGGGACGTCGTGCTCCTGCTGGCTGTGCTCGTGGTAACCCCAAGATCGTGACCCCACAAACTCCCAGCCCCATCGCTGCATTCCAGGCGAATGTTCGCGTGGGTATTAGTGGTAGTGCTTCAGAGCTGGGGCTAGAAGCTGCTTATCGTGCCTTGATCCCACCCGCATCTACGGGTTGCAACAAAGGCTTCTTCCGTAAAGCAGCTTCGCTTTCGATGATCTTTGTTTCTGACGAAAAAGACCAATCCAAGCAGCAAGTCCAGTTTTACATCAGCTTCTTTCGCAGCTTGAAAGGCTTCCGCAACCTCGACTTGATTCGTGCTTCGGTGGTGGTTGGTCCACCACCCAGTGGTTGTCGTGGCTCCGGTGGTGGCGGTGGCTTTGCTCAAAGCTCTCCCCGGTATTGGCAAGTGGCGAAAGACCTCAAAGGTGTACAAGAGTCGATCTGTAGCTCCAACTGGTCCGCGACCCTCAGCAATATCGGTTCGATTACCTTTGGTTATCGTACTCAATTCTTCCTCAGTCGTCAGGCCGACCCCAAGACCCTCAAGGTCAAAGTCAACGGCACAACGGTGAAGAAAAGTGCCCAAGACGGCTGGCAGTATGACGCGACCAATAACTCCGTCAACTTCTCCAAATCCTCGATTCCACCTCCCGGTGCTACCGTTCAAATCGAATACAAAGCTATCTGCCTACCTTAATCGCTCCCATCCCCCTCCCATCCTCCTTTGTTGTTCCGAGCTCTCTCGTAACTCATCACACTCTGAACCCTCTCGTAACTCATCACGCACCGGAACCAACTCCAGGAGGCGTACGAGTCTACAGTGAGGGAAATTGGGGAAGAGAGGATGTTAAGACTGACGGGATATCTCGTGATAGCGTTCTTGTAAGTACTGAACTAGCTTGAAAGATTGGCTCAGTCGTTCTCCTCCACGGCCAGAAATATCTGTGGGTTGGGGAGTCCATCCCTCGCGAGTTGCCGCGACTTCGAGGTGTCCTGGTGTGCCTCTTCGGGCGTTGGCGTAGATCTCTCTGAGTAAGAGGTAGGTACGTTCAGCTTCGACAGGTGGCTCTAGATTTTTAAGGATCTTGCGTGTCTCACTGTGCCATGTCACTACGGTGGCTTTGGGGCCGAGGAACTGGCTCCACTCTTGCAGAATACTTGCTCTCGCTTCGGGAGGCGAGAATCGTTGGGTTGGAACGTTGAAACGCTCCATTTGCCAATCTGCTATCTTTGCGTTGGCAGGACTCATATAACGTACAAACGTTTCGTTCGTTTCCGGCTTGATGGCCAGTATCGCAATCACTTCATGGACGGCACCTGTCGGCGTATCTTTGTTGATATATTCGAGATAACAAACGACCAGATCGTTGTTGTGAAGAAGCTCTTGAGGCATCCAGCCCAACCCCGCTGCTCTCTGTTTTTGCACACTGCGTGTGGATTGACGTCCTTTGCGGTCTTTCAGTTGACGTGAGATGAGTGTGCGAAAGGGGTGAAGCAGATCTTCAAGC
>JALTMC010000652.1:0-9678 GCA_027005175.1 Myxococcales bacterium | reverse complement strand
TCTTCAAGCTGTGTGTTACTGGGTTCCAACTCACGAAGTGCATAGTAGATGGCTTCAATGGTCGAAACGCATGATGCAGAGGGCTCCATTCGGATCTGGTACTCACTCGGACGCTCTGGTATCAGGGCAACTTTGGGTAAAGTCTGTAAAAAGGGTAATTCACGATACAGCTTCTTTGCGTGGTTCCAGGTCCCGTCGAGAACAACGAGATGTGTTGGTTTCTCATGGTCAGGTAGATCGGATATTAACTCCGCTCCATCGGCTGGATAGAGGAGCGCGGTGCGTCTTCCCTGGCTTCGCTCTCGAAGCGCTTGTTCAAGCTCTTGTGCTCGTTCTTTCGCCCAATAGCTCCGGGGACCATACGACTCCACCCACACTTTCTCCAGAGCTTGGCGAGTAATACGGACAGTGCCGAAAGGGTGCATTCGCTCCCGTGGGTGCTGAATAATTGTGACGAATGTCTCATGCTTTACAGGCCTGATCTCATCGCATATACATTGCGCCATCGCTTTGTAACATTTAAGGCACATATCTCGCTGTGTTGTTGACCCAACCAATTGATTCTCCTTCGCCATCGCCATTCAAGGTTCTTGATACATCGCGTCTCTTTTCTTTGCAACAGTCTTCTTTCGGTGAATTGCTTCGACTTGTTCTCAAGTTTGTTTTGGGGGATGTCGTAAAGTAGTTTTAGTCATCTTTGTGATGGTATTCTCTTGTTCTGAAAAAGGTGTGGAACACACTTGTGAGCTTCTTTCTCGTTTCTTTATTGATAGAGGTATTCTTATGCCATCTTTTGAGAC
Organism: Myxococcales bacterium; assembly: GCA_027005175.1. Lineage (GTDB taxonomy): Bacteria > Myxococcota_C > UBA6777 > UBA6777 > UBA6777 > M3003. The sequence goes on along the minus strand of JALTMC010000652.1, from coordinate 8,878 downwards.
ACTCTTTCCGTTGGGTATCACACATTATTTAATAGGGGGCCTGTTTCTCGGTGTTGCTGTCAGTTTTTTGTATCTTATGACTGGACTTATTGGTGGAATGAGCACTTTCTTTTCCAGTACTTGGTCCTACTTTTCCAATTGGAGTTATTTTCATCAACAAAAGTTTGTAGAAAGCCGAAACTGGCGAACTTTTTTTGCTGTAGGCTTAATCCTAGGTGCGGTGATCTGGCTTTTCTCTGTCGGAGAGCCTTTTGTGACCACAGTTCCCTGGTGGCAATTGGCAGTGGGGGGATTTGTTGTAGGCTTTGGTTCAAGATTGTCTGGAGGCTGTACTTCAGGGCATGGTATTTGTGGTCTTGCTTCCTTGCAGCTGCCGTCATTACTGGCGGTTTTAATTTTTCTTGCAACAGCCATGGTGACAGCTTCGTTGGTTAAACTGGTAGGGGGTGTTTGATGAAAATATCATCGATGATTGCTGTTGTGGTGGCAGGTGCTCTTTTTGGTTTTGGTCTCTCTCATGCCACAATGACCAAGCCAGAGGTCATTCTTTCTTTCTTAAGGTTTCAAGATTTTGGCTTGTTTGGTGTCTTGGGAGCTGCTTCCATTGTTGCTCTGCTCTCTTACCAGCTCCTCCCACGGATGATGAAAAAGCCCCTGCTTGAAGGGACTTTTTCCAAGCGTGTTTCTCCTATGAATCGAGACACATTGCTGGGAGCTGCTATCTTTGGGGTTGGTTGGGGGACTTGTGGCGTTTGTCCAGGGCCTGCTATCGCAGGTCTTGGGGTTGGAAACTGGCCTCTTGTGATTGTTCTTGTTGCGATGTTTGCGGGTGCTTATGTGCAGGGGCGACTCCAGAAGTAAGCCCGGCACTATTTCGCTTTGGCCCAGAGCACGTTGCCAAGCACCTTGCAAACAAGGTTGTATTTTGCACAAACTGTGTGGACAAGTGTGATGCGTTTCTTGGCTTTGAGCTTCAGGGTAATTCCCTTTCTATTTGGGATGGCTGGGGACCAGGATAGTTTTAAATTATTGAATTGAGCTAGACGTTTCATGAGTCGATATAGGTCTATATTCTCCACGTTAAAGGAGTAGCTCTTCTGCCCGGGTTGGGTGGATTGAGATTGTAGCCTCGCAAGAATTGAGATGGTGACGCCAGCCTTTTTGTCTGTGCTGTTGTGCACAAAGGTTCGGTCCCATTTGGGGGTGGCTGTGGTCAGAAGATTGGACTTCTTGTTGATGGGAAAAAAGTATCCTCCTGCTCGAAATGCTCCTTTGAGAGCGATATAGCCCGGTGGCATCGTGGTAATAGTCAGGTTCAACCATACATTTCCATGTCTCATATTCATCGTTTTGACACGGCTTGTGTCTCGCCATGTTTGAAAGGATGTTATTCGTGTACGAACGGATTTTTTGTCGCGAAGTTTGATCTTTGCACTGAGATAGAGCACACGATGGGTCATCGTTGGCTTCTTCGTGAGAGCTTGAATACGGGGTCCTTTGAGAGGGAGAGGACGGACTGTTTCTTTTGGAGGAGCAGAGGGTGTCGTGTTGTTCTTGCTTTGAGTTGATGTTGAACTCGAAACACATGATAATACAAACAAACAGAGTAATCCAATCGAAATTAACGTCTTGTGAGGCATGAATGAGTCCTCTCCCAATTATGTCGGTTTCGTATCAAGAGGATCTGTGATGGGTGATTCGGCTTGGCGAGTCGTTTCCTCCGGGCCGGCAGACCATTTGGGGACTTTCTTTGGTTGTGCGGCAGGTAACTCTGCTTGACTTGCGCTGGACAACTCGGACTGGGAGTTCTGGGAATGTATTCCAAACAACACCCGGATATCCTGGTTGAGTACATTGCGCAATCGTTTCCAGGTTCCTGTGGTTTGTGCTGTGGCCCACTTGGGGAGAAACTCCTCGGGAAAGAGGTGATGCGACATCACAGGCTGGAGGACTGCCAGAGCCACTTTTTGCTGTTCTGTGCTGGTGAGGGCAAAGAGATCGCGAATGGCGCGTTGGAGAACAGGAAGCGCAGCAGCATCTGGATTGGGCTCATCGGCTTCTTGCAAAAGCAACTCAAACAAAGACACAAGGGTATGAGTGGCATACTGAAACTCTGGAGAGGAGGTCTCGTTCTCTGCAAGATCCCATAAAAGTGCACTCCAGGTGGCTGTAAAAAATAAGGGGATCGACAACGAACTCAGCTCATGTTGCGCTTGGTAGAAGAAGGCCAGCATGGAGGTTGATGGAAAGTCGTCGATCTGGTCGAAAATCCCCGAAAGACGGACATTCTTTTGAGGCAGACTGGGGATTTGGGGTATTTGATTGTAGCTACCACTCCTTGCAAAGGAGATCTCCTCTTGGGCGTCGGTGAAGCCCATGGATTGAAGCTCTTGAAGAGCTTCGATGAGTTGAGCTTGAAAAGCATGCATCGAGATGGGACGCAAATCGGGGTCTTTTTGAAGGGTAAGGTTGATTAGATCATTGAGCTTCGTCTCGGCGAGGTCTTTTCGAATGGTGGAAATGGGAGGAGGGGTATGCATCAGGTGCTTGGTAAAGATCTCCATACCGCTGCTTCCTTTAAAGGGAGGCTGTCCCGATAACATCTGATACAACACCGCACCCAACGCATAAATATCAGTTTGAGCCGTGATCTCTTTGCCCATGATCTGTTCGGGAGCTGTATAGTATGGAGTGCCCAGCACATGACCCTCCATGGTGAGCTTGGGACCGCTTGCTTCCACAAGGCGAGCAATTCCAAAGTCGAGAACTTTGACCATGTGTATTTCTTTTTGTGGATGCTTTTGTAGGAAAATATTTTCAGGTTTGAGGTCACGATGTATCACACCTGATTCATGTGCAAAGCCCAGGGCATCACACAGTTGAAGCATCATACTGATGGCGTCCCAGATCTTCATCCCCTCCGGGTAGGCCTTGATGTGCTCTTTGAGGGTGATTCCCTCCAGATACTCCATGGTCAAGTAGAGACCTAAGTGGTCGTGGTATCCGAAGTCTGTGATAAACACAATGTGGGGATGCCGCAGTCGGCTCGACATCATCGCTTCCCGACGAAATCGCTCGGCCACTGTGGGGTCTGTCGATAAGTCCGGCAACAGTACTTTGACTGCGTAGGGTGTTTTGAGCTGGATGTGCTCGGCCAGATATACCTTCCCCATGCCTCCCTCACCAATAAGCTCTGTGAGGGTGATATTGCCTACCGTTTGCCCAATGACACCTTGCAACTCAATATCTTTGAGTTGTTGAAGCTTCTCGTCCATGGCGTCCATTTCTGAGACGGTCCACTTTTGCCAACTTCTCTTACCTGACATACTTGGGATCCTTGTTTTACGACGATATTCTGCTTACAATTTTTCTCAGTTTGGAATACGGTTCGTCGTATTTTGAAGATGTATGATACCGAGGATTGTTACTTTTGAAAATAGGCGCCAATGACCCATGCCATTGTGGCAGCGGCCTTAAATACAAAAAATGCTGCCGAAGCAAGGGTTTACATAAGGATGCAGAATCTTCTTCTGTCGAGTCAAAAGAAGCTGAAGAACTGCGTTGGGAGCCTTTCGGGGCTCGTGTAGGGACTCGGTTTTTCTCTCTCTCCGAGACCAAGAAGCTGCTGCGGAATCGGCACAAAACATATTTATCCCGTGTTGAGAGCTTGCTGGGTGAAGAGCATAGAGAAGCATGGGAAGAGGGCATCGCCATGCTCGAACAAATCCCTCTCGAAGAGGTGGTGTGTTTGCATGGTGTCGTCTCTCTGTACTCTCATCTCTTGTTGCGCTTAGAGCAACAAGAGGCTGCGTTGGCTATTCGTTTGGAGCAACTTTTGCGCGTGGATCATGAGGAGCTTTGGTTTCAATACGGCCACCTTGCTTTGTCTTGGTTGTATGGAGATGTCGATCCCGACGAGAAGAGAACCTTCTTGGAGCGATTGGATAAACTCTGTGAGAAGACCAATACTCCTATCCCATTTCTGGTTTGGGTAGACTACGTTGAGCCGCTTTGGGAGGAACAAATCGATCGGATCGCAGCTCGGTATCGAAGTGCTTTAACGCCGGAGAGGTGGCGCAATTATCCTGAGCCGTTGGTCGCTTGGCTGCCAGTGATTCATCGATGTTTGTCGGCTGTCTCAAGATGGCTCTGGTCTCACGAACGAAAGAAGCAAGCAACTACGTTTGTCAAAATGATCAATCGCTTTCCATGGGAACAATGGGAAGGAGGTTTGCCCGGTCATGAGTTGACGATGTTATGCTCCATGATGACCCATCTTGGGTTGTGGGACAATGTTGAGACTCTCTGTCAAAGGGTTCGTCCCGTCTGTCTTGCCCCTGCTGTGGTCCTTTATTGGCTCGGCTTTGTTGCTCACGAACGTGGTGATGCCGAAGCAGCTTCTGATTCTTTTCGAGATGCCCTCAAACACACAGAGAGCCTGGATGACTTTCTCCTTCTGGAGTTTGTACGCCATTTCTTAAAACAGCAAGAGTTACCGGAGATGGAACAGGCTCTCTCTTTGCTGTCAGACCAAAATAGTCTTGAGACTTTGCATTATCGTTTGTCGTATCACTTGCTTGCCGGAGAGTACGATCTTGCGCTTCAGATGTCTGAGGATATCCAGGAACTGGCTCCCGATGATATCGGCGTTCAGGTCCGACGCTGGCTGTTGTTGGAAGCGATGGAACATGACCAGCGCCTGTTACAGGAAGTTCAACCTGTGTTTGAGGAAGCTCCTCTCTCTGTCGAAGGACGTATCGCCAATGCTATGATCGGCTTGCTTGATGCGAGAGTCGGTAACTACGATGCTGCGATGCAGCGTTTAAAGATCGTGAGCCAAGACGATGTGTTGGGGGATGGTTGGGATGGTCGGGATCTATGGGCCAGAGTTCTTGAGGAACGTGGGCTGGCCTTGCGTGCCTCAGGAAAACAAGAAGAAGGGCTGCTTCTATTGGTGCGTGCGCTCGACTTTCATCCCACAGAGTGGCGTTATCATCAACTTCTCACAGCACTCATTCAGGAGGGGCGTTATGACGAAGCCTCCTCCTGGTGGGAACAAGCCCATCAAACGTATCCCGACTCATTGCAAATCTGCTATGCCCGCTTTCTCATCGCTGAGCACTATCAAGATTGGGACACCTGTTGGGGTTGTTTGGAGTCTATTGGGCTTGAGGCTTTTCGTCAGTACAACTTGCTGAAAGAGGGCCTCTACCTTCGAATGCGAACGTTGGTCTATTTGGACCGCTGGTGGGATGCTTTTGTTGTTTGTGAGGACAACCTGGACGATATCCTTGCAGACGATGATCTCCGTGAACTTCGTCGTCAGCTCATCGCTGAAGTGGGGGAAAGGTTTCGAACCCTGGAGCAAAAGTTGGGGCAACAAGAGCAACACATGAGTCAGATGGAAGAGAAGCACCAAAAGTTGTTTCAGTCGATGGAAAAATTTCGTCACCAACACGATACATTACAGGATGTGTTACAGCAGAAAAAATCTCTTCAAAGACAGCTCTCCAAAGCCCAGCGACGTGAAAAAACAGCGGTGGAGAGAGCGAAATCAGAGGCTGTTCAGGAGCATCTGAGTGCTAAGCTAGAGCGAGTCAAACAGTGGGAGAAAGAGCGTCCTGATGTGGTGTCGCCCCTGTCTAATTCGATGCGCAAGATCCTCTCTAGTGCAGAGCTGTTGTGGTACGATTTGGCTCTTCAAACGGAGGAAGACCATGGCCCCATCGTTCTCCAGCTTGCTCGTGTTGTTGAAGGGCTTGTGAATCAACGGCTGATCGACCCGTTGGTTGCAAATACAGTAGAGAGTGGTGGACGCTTGTCTGACTTCCCGACTGTCGCTGTTGGACGACTCAAAGACAAGCGCAATCGATTGAGTCTGGGCGATGCTGCCAGTTTGTTGTTTTCTCGGCTGGAAAAACAAGAGCCGGATGGCACCCAAAGTGTCGAAGTGAATCCTCAAAGTTCACCGGAACACAGACATGCACTTGAACAGTTCTGGTCCTCTGAACCTCTTCAACAAATCGACCGAGAGATCCTGAAGTACCTTCAATCTCAGTTGCCCCAAGAGCTTCGAAACCTCGCAAAGATCCGCAACCGCGCGAGCCATGCAGGGCTGCCCCTCTCGCGGGACGAGGCCAAACGTGTTCGTCGATGGGTTCTCGGAGAACAGAGAGGAGAAGGAATCCTGGCGAAGGTTGGAACGGTGCACAGAAGGTCGGAATGACTCTCGGAGAACAGAGAGGGGAAGGGGACCCTGGCGAAGGTTGGAACAGTGTACAGAAGGTCGGAATGACTCTCGTACACCAATACGGATATCCAATGGTCTATGCGGAGGATTGCATAGAGTGTGTACAGAAGGTCGGAATGACTCTCGAACGCCCATAAGTTAAGTGGTGGTGTATCCACCGTCGACAGCGATGGTTTGGCCTGTGACATAGGAAGCTTCCTCTGAGCCGAGAAAGACGGTAATTCCCGTGATCTCCTCCGGTTGGGCGTGTCGTTTGAGAGCAGACTTGTCTGTAAACATCTTGGCCATATCGGGGTTGTTCACGATGGTGGATGCAAAGTGGGTGTCCACAAGGCCTGGTGCTACAGCGTTGACGCGGATCTTTGCTTGCCCCAACTCCAGCGAGAGAGTTTGAGTCATGGAGATGATCGCAGCCTTTGTCATGGCATAGATGCCTTGAAAGGGAGCGCCTCGCAAACCCACAACGCTGGCAATGTTTACAACAGATCCGGCTTCATCGTTGTCCAACCAACGTTGGGCCACTTGACGTGTCATCTCAAAGTAACCCTTGACATTGACATCAAAGGTTTTGTCCCAGGCACTCTCTTCGATGCCAAACATCGGACCAAAGTATGGATTTGTTGCGGCGTTGTTGACCAGGATATGAGGGCGTCCATGCTCCGCCTCGACTTGTTGTACAAATGCTTTGATCTGATCACGGTGACCGATATGACAGGCCATGGGGACGATGCTATTGGGGTACTCTGCGTTGATTTTTGCTGCGACGGCGTCGAGACCTTCTTGTTTGCGAGAAGAGATGATCACTGTAGCGCCTTCCTTGGCGTACGCTCTCGCAATGGCTGCACCGATACCGCGACTTGCGCCTGTTACAATGGCGCGTTTTCCTTCCAAACGACCTGACATAGTATTCTATTCCTCTTTTGGGGTGGGGCTTTCCTCTGTGGTTTGCCCTTGGGGGAGTGGGACAAGCTTTTCTGGCTGCCCAAGTATATGATGGTCACTACCATCGCTTTTAACACAGCCCAAATACTTAAATGGATCTTCCAAGACACGAAGCAGTGAGGCTATACCGTAACTGGCAGTGAGACCATCGTCAATGCGCTCGTCGTAGGTTATTCGCAGGGGCAGGACTTTTTGTGTTGTGATCGTACCATCCACAGACACCACACGTTCTTCGATCTTACCTGCGAGGATAAACAGCGGACAGTTGCCCCACTCATAGAGGTGATGATATCCCGCGTTCATACCGATACTTCCAAGGTTCGCCATAAAGATACTTGTGTAAAGTGCATCTCCCTCGATGAAGCTTCCTGGCAAGATGTTGTAATAATCCATTTGTTTGATAAACCAGACTCCAAATTTGAGAAAGGGGCGTGGGATACTTGTGAGTAGGTTGTACTCTTTGTCGTGGTAAGTCACTTTGTCGGAACGTTGGGTCTTAATCTCATCCACGAGATAGTCACACAACTGCCGGAATGTCATATCTTCAGGAATTCTTTTCTTTACTGTCGCGAGTTTGGCTTTCTTGTTTTTTTTCTTGCGTTTCATGCTGAAAGTGAGCCAGTTCCCATCTCGTTGGTACAAACGATGACCCATACCAAATCGATTCATCTCTGGGTTCTCTTGCAAAGCAATCGCTGCTCCTGCAACCAAACAATGTGTGATATCCGTGTGGAAGTTTTTACACACCTCTTCTTTGTACGCAAGCAACTTCTCTGCATCGACTGCTACATCATAAAATACCAAGGACTCCGAACGTGTAGGCATCACATACTGCATCATAATTCGATACTTGTGAACATTCTTAATATAGGTCCCATCGGGACGTGATGTCTTCCACTCCAAGAAAAGCCACAGGAACAATAAAATCCCCAGTCCAACACCAATCCAACAGTACATTTGCAACTCTCCTTATTCTGGCTCTATGGGGGGAACGATTGTGAGGTCATGCAGTATCCACCATTCAATAATGCTTGACAAGGTGCTTCTCTCATGACAATTTCCTTTTTGTGGGAAGAACCCGTCAAACTCAACACCATGAGGGGTGGGATAGGAGGGGCTTTCTGGATCGGCCTCTGTCTGCCTTTGAGGCTTTGATGAAGATGTGTCAATGCAAGAACAGAATGTGCAAGAATAGAATGCTATCGATAGCCTTCTCTGCCAAATAACGTAAAGAGGAACGAATATGAGTTTTTGTTGGAATTGTAAAAATGAATTCAGTGAAGACGACATTCGTTTGTTGCAGCGCCGCGATACTTGTAATCATTGTGGCTCTGATATGCGAAGTTGTATGAACTGCCGATTTTGGGACAACCGAGCAGAACTCTGTCGAGAGGGGATTGGAGACTATATCCGTGATCGCGAAAAAGCGAACTTCTGCTCCCAGTACCAGTTTGACCAAGATCGCGAAGAACCCGACTTCGATAAAGCTGCCGCCGCAAAAGCTCGTCTGGACTCTCTCTTTAAAAAATAGTTCATAACTTCGTTACAGATGCTCTGTGATTTTTTTTGAGATCCACGAATGACACGAATGGGACACGAATAACAGAAGATTATTTATGTTTTAACATGGATTGTTATCACTGACTTCGGGTCCGTTCAAACCGATCGGATGAGAGAGGTGCTGAA
>JALTMC010000651.1 GCA_027005175.1 Myxococcales bacterium | reverse complement strand
CTCTAAGAGTTGGAACGAATCACAAACATGCCCCATCAAAAGAGGCGCTCCGCAATTGCCACAATGTGTGAGATCTTTTGTCAGAAGAACCTCACACAGTGGACAAACTGCCCCAGCAGCAACCATGAATTTAACCTTCGGGTCCCCTCACTTTGGGTCACCCCACACTCGGGAACGAGCTACCTTTTTCTCACCCCAGAAAAAGAACCCCGCTCTATCACCAGTACTGTTGCCGTTCTTACATTTTCACCCCAATGACATACCGAGAGACAAACGACACACTGCAAACCAAAGTGACAGACAAACTCGATTTCGTCAAGAAGAGCCTCTAAAGAATTGTGAAAATTCACAATCCTATGATAAGTCTGTTGTGGTATCGTTCAACCATCTCTCCAGCCGGATGATGTGGAGAGAACAACGGTCGTAACCTTAGCTCAGATGGTTTGTATTGTTCGTTACTCTCGCGACGAACAGTATCAAATGCGAGGAAAAACCGAATGCGGTTCACTTGTTTTGGCCTGAGGCGTGGTCTTCCACATCGAGACGCCAAAGCAAGTCTGACAAAGCGCCGCGCTAGCGCACAAGAGAGCCAAAGTTTGTCGGTCGCAACAGAGCGTTCATACATGGACTGGATTCGCAAAGATTAACAAGGATCGGAACAACACAGTGACGAAAAAGAACCTCTCCATTCACTCTCCCCTCCGAGACAAACGGCGAGAACGTTGTTTCTTTGCCTTGTCATTCCTCCTCTCTGTTGGGGTACTTTGGGCTTGTGTTCCCCTGCCTCAGGCTCAGGCAGCCCCTCCTGTTTCATGGACTTCCTTTGATCGACTTGTCAGACAGTGGATGCAACGTTCCTCGATGCGAGGAGCAAAGGTAGGTATCGCAGTCTCAACATTGGATGGTAAGCTCCTTTACCAATACCATGGCAAGAAGACCTACTTTCCCGCCTCCAACACTAAGATTATCTCCATGGCAGCTTCTCTCTCTCGATTGGGCTCGACCTATCGATTTATCACAAAGCTGTACGCCAAGCGCCGAATCAACCCACGAGGGGTGTTGCGAGGCAACCTTTACATACGCGGAAGTGGAGACCCTCTTTTGCGCTCCGAAGAATTATGGCGTATCAGCCGCGACTTATACAATCTTGGTTTGCGACGCATCACGGGCCGAGTTGTCTTTGATGATTCGTTCTTTGACCGCAAAAGATTTGGCACAGGATGGCGTCATCACAAGCACCAATGGTACCGTCCCTATCTCGCTCCAATTGGAGGGTTGTCTCTGAATTTCAACGCCATGGGTGTTGTCATCCGACCGGGAAGACGAGTGGGAAGGAGAGCGCGTATCTCCGTCGATCCACCCAGTCGATACATCCGCAGTATCATCAACCGAACGAGAACAGTACGACATGGGAGGTTCAGGGTAAAGCTCAAGGTCATCTCCTACCGTGGTTGGCGCGATCAGGTCGTGGTCCGAGGAACTGTTCCCATTCGTGCAAAAGCCAAAACATACTGGCGTCGTATCAATCACCCTGGCTGGTACACTGCATTTTCACTGGCTGACGCATTGCGTCGCCAAAAAATTCGAGTGTCTCGATACCCCAAGCGTCGTCGAGTACCCTCCTCTGCTCGCCTACTGTACAAACACTACTCACCACCACTTCGCATCATCCTTCAATACACAGGAAAGTACAGTTCCAACTTTGCCACAGAACAACTGATCAAAACAGTAGGTGCTGAGGTACATGGAAAGCCAGGCACATGGAAAAAAGGACTCAAGGTCGTCCAACAATTTATGCAACGTTTGGGAATTTCAAGCAAAGATTATAAAATGGTCAATGGCTCTGGCCTGGGTCGTGTCAATCGGTTCACCCCCATTCAATTCGTGACCGTCTTGCGGCACATGTACAACGACTTCACTCACCGAACCGAGTTCCTGGTATCCCAACCTATCGCAGGTCGAGATGGAACCCTTCGACGCAGGATGCGACGCTCTCTTGCCAAAGGACGACTCCGAGCCAAAACAGGAACCATTGATGGGATCTCGACCTTGTCGGGATATGTATCGACAAGCTCGGGGAAGATCCTTGTGTTCTCTTTCTGTATGAATAGCAAAAAAGCCCATGTTGTTCGTATTGGACGTCGGCTGCGAAAACGACTCCAAAAACAAACACGAGCATTTCGACACTTTCAAGATGATTTGGGAACGATGCTCGCCACCTATCCTAACTTTGCCAAAAAATGAAGAGAAAGAACCCAGAGGCGGAACGTTCTCTGAGCTGTAGAATGCTGAAACAATGATCGAACACAAGGAGAAAATATGTCAGATCTGGTCGTCGTTGCCCTCGGTGGCAATGCACTTATAACCTCCCCCCAATCTCAAGACATTCCATCCCAATACGAAGCCTGTATTCGTACCTGTGAGCAAGTCGTTCAACTGTTAGAGCAAGGCTATCGCTTGGTACTGACGCATGGCAATGGCCCCCAGGTAGGGTTTATATTAAGACGCTCCGAACTCTCTCGCAGCGAGCTTCATGAGATCCCACTGGATGTTTGTGTCGCAGACACGCAAGGGTCGATTGGAGCGATGTTTCAGAGAGCCCTTTTCAACCTCACTCGCGAATGGCCCAAACCGCCGCACTTTACGACAGTGCTCACCCATGTGCAAGTGGACCCCAACGATCCCGATTTCTCTGCTCCCTCCAAACCTGTAGGCAGCTTCATTCAAGACAAACAACGTGCGGACGAACTCCAACAAACCTATGGCTGGAAACTTTTTCAGGATCCTGTGAAGGGCTCGCGTCGTGTGGTCCCCTCTCCTCAACCACAAAAGATCATTGAATTTCCAGCGATTCGTCAGTTAATGACCGATGGATACTGCGTGATCTCCTGTGGTGGCGGTGGTATCCCTGTTCAGGAAAAAGGTGGACAACTGACAGCTCTCGAAGCCGTCATCGATAAGGACCGAACCTCCAGCCTGCTGGCCAGCCAGCTTGACGCCAAACGCTTGTTTATTGCCACCAATGTCGAACGGGCCTGCTTGCGCTTTGGCCAACCGGATCAACAGGAGCTGGCTCACCTAACAGCCTCTCAAGCCCGAATTTTCCTGAAACAAGGGCAGTTTGGACGCGGTAGCATGGCCCCCAAGATAGAAGCCGCCCTGCAGTTCGTGGAATCGGGCGGCGAAGAAGCGGTGCTTGGACATCTCCACCAACTCTCCCACTTCCCTGATCCAAATGTGGGAACACACATCACACAAGACTGACAAGACCCTCATCTACCTAGAAAAACACCATAGTTATCGAGAGAATCTTCACAGCGCACTCACCGTCATACATGAAATTCATCTGCGAACTCCCACACATAGGAACGTATCTCAAAAAGCCTTGGAGAAAGACGCAACGTTTTGGCTCGACGGACGATACTATCAACGTAAAACGAATTTGAACTTCCTTCCAATCGCTTTGATATAGACGACGTTTAAGGAGAAAGACAATGGCAAAGATCAGTAACAAGTCAGGTGGGTCCACCGTTCGCAATACATCCATTAGCACTTCTCGCTCCACCAGCCAGATTCGGTCACGCAAAAACACCCGAATCAATTCGACGTCTCAAAAGAAACAACAGGAAAGTCAGTTCGAGAAGTTTGATCCCAAAAGTGCAGCGGGTGTCACTGTTGGCATCAAGGGTGCGATCAATAACTCAAGTAACATCCGCTTTGCAGCAACTGCCAACACGGCCCGTGCTTTTTCGAGCCGTGCCAACATCGCAGGTAATGTCGCAAAAGGTGTATTGGGTGCGATCAGCACACCCAGCGCAGTGAACAATGCAGCCAATGACATCAGCCGCGCCATCAAAACGGGCAACAGTCAAGATGTCAACCGCGCAGTCCAATCCACGGCCAGTGCAGGCACAACCATCGCCAACACAGTGGTTGGAGGCTTAGAGGCAGCAAAAACAGGTAACATCTACAGCAAAGCCTTCACCGCCGCAAAAGCAACGGGAGCCTCAACCAAAACAGCGCGTGCCGCCGCTAACGTTGCCACAGCGCACGCCTTGCAATCCAGTTCTCGTCAGATCGCCCGCAATGGTGCTCGCACCGCTGCCACTGCCGCCACCAAGGCAAGCACCCGGGCTATTCGTCGAGCGGTTGGTAAAGCAGCAGGAAATGCAGCAGCCAGCGCAGCTCGTACGGCTGCTCGTGGAACTCTTGCAAAAACAGCGGGTCGATTTGTTCCAGGTCTCAATGTTGCCATCGCTGGATTGGATGCAGCCCAAGCCGTTTCCATCCAACGTGACCCCAACGCCTCCACAGGAAAAAAAGTGGCTGGCTGGGTAACAGCTGGAGCTTCTGCTGTCGCAGCGACAAACATCCCTGTGGTCAGCCAGATCGGTGCCGGAGTCTCCGTGGTCAGTGGCTTCCTCCGCGATCTCTGGTAAAAAACGAGCACATCATAAAATAGGTTGTTGTCAATTCCGTCTGAGGGTGGTACCTATGAGTACCAGCCCACAGGCGGAATTTTTGTTTTTACGATGCTGCGCTTTTCCAGGTCCAGATCGGAGTGGAGTTCCCGATGACGATGAGCCCCAAAAACGACTCAGCCCAATCAAAAGAGACGACAATGTCAGAAGAACAACCTGGAGCAATGCCAGGAGAACAACCTGGAGAGTTGCCCAAAGCCCAAACCAAGCTGCACGATCAATTGATGCGCAACAAGGTGGAGGCGACTCCAAAGGGTCAAAGCTTAACCTTTGACTTGGACAGTCTCCCTGAAGTGTTTGCCCCCTCTCTCGACAACTTGGTTGTGACAGTACCTCTACCGGCTCCTGTCACAGAAGAAGAGCTACTCGAACGCTTCTACGAGATCTGCTACGACCTTGCCCCCGCCGTCGCTCGCCAACCTGGCGAGACCATTGAAGCCAATGACCGTGTCATCATTGATGTCATTGGATTTGTCGCAGGCAAGGTCATGCCCTTCAGTGCCAAACAAGACCTTGAACTCATCGTTGGTGTGGATACCTTTTTACAAGGATTTACCGCACTCTTGGAAGGACAAACGGTTGGTGAGAGTGTGGTCCTGCAAGTCACCATCCCCGAGGACTACCCTGCAGCTCAATTTCACGGCCAAAATGCTGCCTTTGCCATCGACATCAAATACGCAGAAGCACTGACCCTTCCAGATCCAGACAATCCAGAGCAGATCTCCACTCTCGGCTATGGTTCAGATCTCGAAGCGATCATGGCCTCCATCGTAGAAGAGATCTATGTTGAGCGTACCAGCGAACTTCTGGAGCTTGGGGACAACATGGTGCTGGAGGCTCTGGTCCAAGGAGTTTTTGTTGATGTTCCAGAGGAACTCATCGACGAGGAGATACGCCGCCGATGGCTGCTCACAGAAGGCCAGTTTATGGCGCAACGTTCCTTTTCCGTACAAGAACAACAAGAAGCACTTGATGCGATGCTACAAGAAGCTGGCTTGCGAGCCGAAACATACCAACGTCTCAAAATAGCTCTGTGCCTTCGCTCCATTGCAGAACGAGACAATCTGACCATCAAAGCAGATGAAGTCGATGCCTATCTCGATGAGATCGTAGAGGTCCTTGGCCTTGACGGTCACGAACTGCGACAATCACTCAAAGAAGATGAAGCATCTCGCAATGAGATCGTCTCACAATACATCTACCTCCGCGCTGTTGACCATGTTCTCTCGCATGCAACCATCCACTTCGAAGGTGCTGAAGACGTTTAAGGGTATTCGATGAGAGAGAGAGTCCCCACCTGCCCTACCTGCAAGGCAAAAAATGATAGCAATGCAATGTTTTGTTTGCAGTGTGGAGAGCCTCTTTTAGAGGGTAGGTTGGCGGGTTCGTTCCGCCTGCTTTCTCGACTTGGCGCAGGAGGGATGGGAGCTGTATATCGAGCAGAGCATGTCCGTTTGTCAACTCCTTTTGCCGTAAAGGTCCTCCATCGAAAATTTGCCAAGGATGAGCGTGTGGTTGCCCGCTTTTTGCGAGAAGCCAAAGCCACCTCTCAGTTGCAACATGAGCATATTGTATTTCTTGCAGACTACGGTGAGATGGAGGCATTCGGGCCATACATTGCGATGGAATACCTCATCGGTGAGCCGCTATCCAGTCGGCTCCAACACCCCACCGCGCTCTCTCTTCATCAGATCCATGTCATCCTAGGTCAGCTCTGTGATGCCATGCATTACAGTCACCAACAAGGTATGATTCACAGAGACCTAAAACCCGACAACGTCTTTATGATGAGGCGGGAAGAGGGTCAGGATCCTTTTGTGAAGATCCTGGACTTTGGCATCGCCAAGGTTATGGATGAAGAGTCTCAGCAGCTCACAAGCACCGGAGCTGTGTTGGGCACTCCATCGTATATGGCGCCCGAGCAAGGCACCGGTCAGACCGTTGATCACCTCGCAGACATCTATGCATTGGCGACCATCCTGTTTCAAATGTGTGCCAGACACCTACCCTTTCCAGGAAACTCCATTGTTGAGATTCTGAGCCAACGCATGTACAAAGAAGCACCTCGCCTCTCTTTTGACATTCCTGAACTCAAAGACACTCGATTGGAAGCTCTTATTGCAGAAGGACTGCAGCGCGAGAAAGCTCAACGTCTTCGCTCCATGAAAGAGTTCAAAGAGAAGCTTCAAAGCTCCTACACCGCGCTGGCCAAACGTTGGTCACCGAAAGAGTTGCGGCTTCCCATCACCCAGCTCTTTCAAAAAGAGGTACCTCCTTCTGCTCTGGCTCTTCCCTTTCATCGAAACCAAACGGCAGATATCCCCCCACCTGTGGTGAAACCTGTTGGTGAAAAAGATATCATTCGAGACCCTGGTCCATCTGAGAGGAGCGGATTTGAAGTCACCATCCCACCCACCAATCCCGAGAAGCCAGCCCCAAAAGAACAGTCTCCTTCAACAACGAAAGAGCCCCAACAGGAGAACACAACAGGCTCCAACTCAAAAGCATCAACGATGCTCTTCACGGGTCAAGGCTATTTCGAAAAAGACCGAAAGAAAAAGAGGCTCATCGGTGGCATACTCATTGTCTTGCTTGCTCTGGGTGGATTGTCATGGACTTTGTTTGCTCCAAAGCAAAAGCGGGGCTCTCAGAACCATCTAGGAGCCCATCAAGGCCCGAGTAGAGTAAGAAGTCGAAAGAACTCACTCCCCAAAAGAAAAAGTCCTGAAAGCTCACAAACAAGGAAGCCCTCTCAACGAGAGGACCCTCAGCGTTTGAGACCTGTTGTAGGCAAGCAAGACTCAAGGCCCACTCCCAAGGCTCCCAAGGTTCGCCCCAAACAACGTCGCAGGACACGAAGGAGAAGACGCAACACGCGGCGAAGGATACGACGAAAGAGAAGAAAGACACCTGTGGTTCAGAGGCCCCCAATCACTCCGCGTCGCATCCTCCCAAGACGAGTTGAGAGTGCCATACGCAGGAGGCCCACCGATGGCTGCCCTCCCAATCAAGGTAACAGACGCTGGGTGCGCTTGCTTTCGAACTTCAAAAATATAGAGGTTTTGGCAGGAGGTAAGAAAGTTCGACGAAGTAGAAAAGCCGGTGGCTGGTGTATCTCTGTATCCAAACGACGCACCTCACTTGAGATCGACGGAACAGCAAGCAATCTCGCCTTATGTACCTTCTCTCTGCCTCGAACTTCCCGGCGAACCATCCGGATCAATCTTCAAGATTCAGACGATCAGTCTCCCGGCTCCTACTGTTGGAGAGGTCAATAAAAAAGGATATTGGATCATGCGGCTACAAACACACCTCACTTCACTGTGGAGAGGTGGGATTCTTTGGGTGATTTGTTTTTTTCTGGGAGGCTCTCATGTATGGTCTGCACCGTCCAACAAGAGTTGGATGCGCTGTAGTCAATTGCAGCGTGAAGGATATTTTCAGCCCGCAGCAGATTGTTATACAAAGGCTGCGGCAAAGATCACGGTGAGCACGGATACTCCAGAGCGATTGCGTGTGCGAAAGTGGTATCTGTATCGTGAAGCTTGCAAAAATCTGGAGAAAGCTGCGGCTCGCTCGGATCGCAAAGAGGTCGCAGCGTTCCTGCGAGAAAGAGCCGTGCTCCTCTTGCGCAGAGCACTGAAAAACAAATGGCTCCCCAAAGTACGGGGGAAGCGTCGAGGTCGGTATACCCGCTCTTTGTTGTCCACCTTTCTCGACAAGATCCAGTACACTCCACTGGGCATATCTACGGGAAGTAAGACGGCTGCCATTCGCGTAAGAGGCTACAAATACAACAACACATCCCACGGCTCTTTTAACCACAAACTTCGCCCTGGGCACTATACCGTTGTTGTGACTTACCCACAGAAAAAAGCCAAGCGCAGAAGTCTTGTGTTGCGCCCCAAAAAGCCGATGGTCGTGACCTTTGTAAAAAACCCAGGACCTCCCCCTCTGAGTTGGGTAGGGTACACGGTTGGAAGCACTGCCATCGTTGGAGGTGGCATACTGCTTGTACTTGGAATCTCTCAAGGAGTTGCCGCGACGGATTGTTTCAACAGCAGCAAGTGTGCCTTTGTCAATGGTGAGATCTGCTACGGATGTCAACTCAAACAGACCGCAAACAATGATGGTGCCTTTGCAGCATACCAAAATCGAGCCATACTCCTCAGCATACTTGGTGGCACTTCCCTGGCGACAGGTGTGATCCTACTTACAGTGGGAGGTTTAGCACATGCTCGTTCCGTACGCAACAACGTACAACAGCGAGAAAGATCTGTACTCCACCTTCCCGCCCTATCACCTCAACCAACAAAGATCATCGTGGTAGCACAGTGATGAAAGACCACAGCAGAGCCTCTCTTTGCCAAACAACACCGACGGGACCAAAGAGCCCTCCACGTACGCTATCATCCTTTTACCGCCTGGGGATACTCGGGTTGTTGGGTTATTTTTGCCTCTCCACAGGCTGCGCCAAACTTGGAGAAAAAGCTTGTGAACAAGATGCACAGTGTGTCATAGGAAAATACTGTGACACCAAAGACAATCGCTGTAAGCCCGGATGCAACAGCGATAAGCGATGCGCGAAAGGCCAAACGTGTTACGCCGGTCTGTGCAAGCCCATGTTGTGCCACCCCGGCAGCAAGGAGCCTTGCTATACAGGACCGCCAGGCACAAGAAAGCGCGGCACTTGCAAAGATGGATTTCGATACTGTGTTCGCAACGGCCAGTCCCAAACACAGTGTATTGGAGAGGTAAAGCCTGTCCCAGAGGTATGTGACAGCACCGACAACGACTGTGATGGTACAATCGATGAAGACCTTGGGGTTGAGACTTGCAAGTGCAACCCTGGGCGTTCAAGGCTTTGCTACACCGGCCCCAAAAGTACGCAACCAAGCCCCTTGACCAAGAACAGTGTCTGTCGGCAAGGTGTACAATATTGCACGACCCAAAGAGTATGGGGTCCCTGTCTGGGCCAGATTCTACCAACCCCAGAGTTCTGCAATCGCAACGAACGAGATGATGACTGCAATGAAATTGTAGATGAAAAGACAGGCATCCATAAGAATTTAAACAAAGAGTTTGGATATCCTTGCTGCCAAAAAGGAGAGACGCAACCTTGTTGGGTTGGCAGTCGAAAAGCAAGCAAAAATCAAGGGATCAAAAAATGCATTTCGACACCAGAGAAGTGGTGGGTGTGGGGTCCTTGTAAGGTTCCAGGGCTCGACCCAAAGGCTTCGTGCAGTGTTGAAGAACTCGGTGGACGGATCTATGCAAGCCCCTATGACATTGCATGCAATGGAAAAGACAACGACTGTGATGGAAGAAAGAACAACCGATACGATTCCCCCACGAGAGAGATCTCACGAGTCTGTACGCCCCAGGGCAGCGACTGCAAGGGGAAGAAAGCAAACTCTCTACAATGCAAAGGTACGTGCCAGTTAGGCTTACAGCGATGTGGAGCAGCAGGCTGGTCCCCGATCTGTGAAAAAGCTGTCGGACCTCACGTCGAAGTCTGTAACGGAAAAGACGACAACTGTGACGGAGCCATCGACAATATCGAAAAACAAAGCAAATGCTTTGAGGGCAAAACAGGCTGTACCAAGCAAACCGACGGTACATACCGATGTATCGGGATCTGTCGCTTCGGTTTATCCCAGTGCAACAACGGAAAAAGTACATGCATTGACCAAGTCCTGCCCAAAAAGGAGTCGCGAGAATCCGGTACCTGCAACGATGGTCTCGACAACGACTGTGATGGCCAAAAAGATTCTGATGATCCGGATTGTATCTGTCAAACAGGAGAGACGCGCAAGTGCTTCTCAGGCAAAACAGGATGCACCAAACAACCTGACAACACATACCAGTGTGTGGGAGCTTGCAGAACTGGTATACAGCGTTGTGACAAAGGGAAATGGGGAGTTTGTCAAAACGAAGTCACACCGCGCAAAACGGAATTTTGCGGAAACCAACAAGACGACAATTGCAATGGCACAGCGGACGAAAAAGAAGCGATCTGCCAGTGCAACCCTGGTACCCGCCCCTGTTATAGTGGTCCCGATGGAACGAAGGATGTCGGAGTGTGCAGAGCAGGAGAGCAAACCTGCCAAAGCAACCGAGTCTGGGGTCCCTGCATCAAGGAAGTGACACCACGTACCGAAGACTGTAGCAACCAAAAAGATGACAACTGCGATGGAACAAAAAATGAAGGCTGTCCCTAGTTTTGTAACGAAACGTATTCGAGAGGGTCTGGAATTGGTTTGAAGGCTACCACGCAGGAGCACAGACCGATCCATCAGGTCCATAAACCGGAAGTAACCGAGTCATACGAGGAGGAGCCGCCTCTCAGTGTGCCCTGCACTTGCGAGCCTCCTATCGACTTGAAGTCTCTCCTCGACAACAAAACGAGTACTATGGATTCCAATTGGTTCGTACCATCGCGGCAAAGTTTGCTTGCAAACTCGATAAAGATTGCATCTGGCCCGGTCTCAACAAATGTACCAAGAACGTCTGTACGCCTTAGACCCAAACAGGAGAACCCAGCGGTGATGGTCTAACTTACCTGGACTGGCCGTTGGCTTATTTCCTCCCAAAGTCGGCGGGTATCTCTCCCCATGTATCGGTAGGCCACTTCATCAACTTATTGTTGTAAGAGTTGCTGCACAACCACTCTTCCGCACGTGCAATCAATCCAAACAATCTCTCCGTGCTTGCGTCTTGCACGAGCTTCGATTTGACTCGCTTGTGACGAATCCAGGCCAACGCCGTACGAGAATCTGTATAAAGAGGCAGGTCACTTCCTTGCTCCTGTAACAGTGCAAGGGCATGTACAATCGCAAGAAACTCTCCGATATTGTTGGTGCCTTTGGGAAATGGCCCTCTACGAAACAGTTCCTCTCCCGTCTCCGTGAGCACTCCTCGATATTCCAACACTCCAGGATTCCCGCTGCAAGCAGCATCGACGGACCAGCTCGGAAGAATGGGACCACCTTCCATGTCAGGACTCCAAACTTTTTTCTTTGCGGGCTTCGCAGTGGAACCAACATAATCAAAATAGCTACCTGCGAAGGCATTGCGTGCCTCTTCCAAGCTGGAAAACGATTTGTACTTGGCACCACTGTACCCTTGAATCTGACGCTGACACTCCGGCCATGTTAAATATATCCCCGGGTCCATGCCCTCCCATACCACATAATACTTTGCTTTTTTTCGTTTACTCATGGCTCTTCCAACACGTCCATCGTTGACTGTAATGTTACTCAAACTCGTCCTTACTCATGCCTACTACCACAAAACAATCGTTCCGCCTAGCTTTCAGGATCGTCGGATTGTCAGCCGTAAAAGATTATAGTATGCTCGGTGAGTCGGCCATTGTTGGTGGACGAATTGTCAGCAGGTGTTTTGGCGAAACGAAGATGAAACAAACATTGACCTTACTCCTCAGTTGCATTCTCTGGTTGCGCCCCTCCGCTGCACAAGCATCCACTTCACTTGTATCCTTACAAGGAACCCAGACCAACCTCGGACGTGCAGGTCACCGATACCTGCGAAAGTTGCTTCAACAAAGAGGCTGGATTGTCCTTCCCAAACATTCACAAAACAGTCGCTGTATCCTTATAGATCTGCGTCCAGCCGGACAAGTTCATATCCATCAAGGAAAACATCACAGAACCTTTCATATCCCCAAGCACTATCGTTCGAAATCGGTTCGAGTTCGCTCCATAGTCACATTTCTTGAGCTATTCACTGAAATGAAAGTCCACCTTTCCCACCCAAAGAAACTCCTACACCAAAAACAAGAAGACTCTTCACAGCATCGACAAGCCTCAACAAACAACCTTGTGCTCGCTACGCCCAAACGACCAACGCCCACGATCAAGTCAAACCCAAAATATCCCACGCAAAATCCAAAAAGAAAGTCCAGAAGAAGAGCATCTTCTACCCTAAAAGAACAAACTCAAAATACGGCTCCAAGACGCCGGGGTCCCACCCTTCCAACAGTCCTCGGTTGACTTTTGCAACAAGTTTCCCCTAGATAGAAGCGCAAGACGTGTTCGACGCCTCCCTCCATCACCGCAAATCACCGAGTCCCATGACACAACGATATTCCCCTGACTTCAAGCG
>JALTMC010000650.1:7159-12627 GCA_027005175.1 Myxococcales bacterium | reverse complement strand
TTTGAGTGTGACGTGTTCGTAGAGGTTTCGCTTTCTTATGACCAACCCTCCAACGTTTTGCTTTACTTCCTTGCTCTACCCCACTACAAATCAAGTCTGGAGTGCTGGAGGCAGGACAAGACAAAGTTGTGAGAATCGGTTATACTCTACTTCTTATTCTTTATGTTTCTGGTGTTCTGTCCGTGTAGCATCTTGATGGAGAGGGATTTTGAGTATGAGCATGTCTATGTTGTGCACTTCTACTGCCTTACCAAAGTTCGGTCGAGCGGTCTGGCTCTTCCTTCCGCTTACTCTTGTGATGATCTTGTTGTTGATGATGGCCTGTGGTGGTGATTTGTCTGTGACATTGCCTGGATGCGAGGATTGTCTGGAGAGATGTGTTCGCACTGTTAACAACCAGGGGCGCTGTGTGGACTGTTTGAAAGACGGACAGTGTCAGTCGGCAACAAGTCCGACACGAAAGTGTCTCAGTAACAAGTGTGTGTGCGGAACAGATAGAGATTGTCCACAGAACAAATACTGTGATGGTTCACAGTCTTGTGCAGACTGTCTCAAGGACAAAGACTGCAAAGACGATAAGTTTCCTGTCTGTCTTGTAAAAAAATGTGTTCAGTGCAACCCTGGTGCGATTCAAAGTTGTTCTCCTGAAGGGGTGAAAGCCTGTGTTAAAGGCCAGCAAAAGTGTGGTGGTGCAGGATTTTGGGGCTCTTGCGATAACTTTTTGGTGTGCAAGCCTGAGGAGCGTTGTGTGCAGAGCAAGTGTTATCCGTCTTGTCCTGAGCCCTCTCCCTGCAAAGAAAAAGAGCGTTTGTGTACAACTCCTGCTGATGTTCTCTCTGGGCGGTTTAAGACGTGCGTGAAAAACAAAGACCAATGTTGGGAGTGGAGCAAGAATGAGCGTTTTTGTGGTGGCAAAGAGACCTGTGAAAAGGGGCAGTGTAACCCATTCTCTTGCGGTGCTCCGGAGTGCCAATTAGGAGAGTCTCGATGCACCGGTTCTACGACCTTCAGTTTGTGTGGTCGCAACAAAAATGGTTGTGTGATCTGGCTCCCCAAAGAACCTTGTATTCAAAACCAGAAGTGTCGTGCTTCAACGGGCAAGTGTTCGTTCTGTGAACCAAAAGAAAAGCGCAGTTGCTACATTGGAGATGACAAATTTAAGGGAGTCGGGGAGTGCAAAGTAGGTGAGCAGTTCTGCAGTGACAATGGTTCGGAGTTTGGCTCTTGCAAGAACATGGTGTTGCCTCAGCGCGAAGTTTGTAACAACAAAGACGATGATTGTGATGGTCAGGTTGATGAAGACTTTCCAAAGAAGGGTGATGTTTGCGAGACAGGTCTTGGTGCTTGCAAAGCCAAAGGAAATCTTGTGTGCAAGCCCAATGGTTTTGGTACCGTTTGCGATGCGACCAATGGCAAAAGCAAGACAGAATTGTGCAATGGCATCGATGACGATTGTGATGGACAAGTTGATAATCAGGCAGGAAAAACCGATGCGATTGTTCAGACCTGTTATACAGGGAGAGCGGGAACCAAAGGTATAGGTCCTTGCAAGGCTGGCTCGCAAACGTGTGTGAGTGCAAAGTGGGGCAACTGCAAAGGTGAAGTCAAGCCTACACCAGAAGCTTGCGACAAGATCGACAATGACTGCAATGGAAAAGTGGATGATAAGCTGGCAAGTGTCAAAGAGAGCTGCAATGGAAAAGATGACAACTGCGATGGAAAAATCGATGAAGGCGTCAAAGTCAATTACTATCCAGACAAAGATGGTGATGGCTTTGGAAACAAAGCGGCAACTCCCGAAAAATATTGTCAAGGCAAGCAGCCTCGTGGATTTGTTGCCAACAATACAGACTGTTGTGATCTTGATCCTCTGACAAAGCCAAACCAAACAGGTTATTTCTTTAAGAAGAATAACTGCAACTCCTTTGATTACAATTGTGATGGCAAATCGACGGCAAATGTGCCCGTTTGTTCCTGCTCTCGATCGGCGAAATACACCTACAGTGGAGTTGCTTCTTACTACAGGAACTCTACAAGATACACATGGCTTTCGGTTGGAAATACAACGAAGACGTATTCCAATGCAACGACATGTGAGCTGGTGATGAGCCAAAATCTCAGACCTTCTGGTGATCGAACGGTGATCGGTGGGCGTTGCTGCTATGGATGCTCAGGCATTGGTAGTTGTGGGACTTGTATTTTGGGAAGTAAGAGGTATTGCACTTCGTCGTATACATACCGCGCTGCTTCTGCATCGCGAACATGGACTCCTTTGACCAGTGATAAAAAACGCATGATTATGTGGGTCAAATCAAGATACAAGCCTAGCTGTGTTTATCTTAGCAACGGTGCCACACCAAAATGCGGTGAAGAAGGTCTTAGGGCAAACTCTCTTGCGTCTACATCTCTCTGGTCTGCCCGATTCAATCAAACTCTTTATAGTGGAACTGCCAATTGTCGGGGAAGGTGCTCTTTCTCCTATAAGGCAACTATCGATTATCGGTATAGCCTCAACGCAACAAGCTACTCTTTCTCGAAGCCCTCCAGTGTGAAAGCCAAAGTTGAATGTCATTGACGAGGCTGTAAGTCAGTATGACCTCATTCTTTGCATTTTGCCTCCAGGCACGGCAAGGGGCTCACTGCTAAAAAGTGAAAGATACTTGGTGATACTTACGTAGCAAAACCAAAGTTAAATGTTCGTTATGACGAAGGTCTAAGTTTCGAGATCGTGTCATTGATCAATTACTGTTTGTGGGAGTTTTTGTGCATCGATTGAGCTTTGTATGGCAGCGGCTTATTGTCTTGTGTTTTGTGACGGGATGCGTGATGGGTGCCTGTTCGTGGGAGCCTCCCAAAAATGACTCATCCTCTCGCGATGTGCTTGGATTGTATCGGCTTCCCATTATTGGTGGAAAACCGGATCTTCGTTATCCGGCTGTGGGGGCCTTGACCGCGAACAAACGCCCCTACTGTACAGGTACTTTGATTGCAAGGCGGGTGGTCTTGACAGCGGGGCACTGCGTGGATGCGGCACTTCGCAACGGCCTCTTTGTATCCTTGCAATTTCGTATCGATATTCCCGATTCAAAAGCGAAGGCTGGATATATCACAACATACTTTGACTTTGATCGTAAGCTTTTTCAAAATCATCCAAAGTGGAATCGAAGCTTATCCAACGGTGGGGATGTGGGGGTTGGCATCTTGAAAAAGAAAGTGGCAATCACCAAGCCGATGCCCGCAAACTTTGTTCCCCTCAGTCAAAATTGGGTTGGTCGGAAGCCTCTCTTTTTGGGATACGGTTTGATCCAAAGTGTGCCTTCTGCTGTTTCTCCCAACCGAAAATACTCTGTAGAGTTGCCTATCATCTCCGTTCGCAGCGATCGGTTCTCTCATCGCGCCCCTGGCAAAAGTGTTTGTCATGGTGACTCGGGTGGCCCGGCCGTGGTCTTGCTCGGTGGACGTATGCGTGTGATCGGTGTGAACTCGTATGTGAGTGCTGCCCGAGTTCCTGGAACGACACGTTCGACTTGCGCAGGGACTGGTACTTCCACGCGCACTGATACATTTGCAGCCTTTCTTCAATCGGTCCTCAACACCTACGGTGATGGTGCCGAAACTTGCGCGAAGAACGAAGAATGTGGTCAGTGTGCTCAATGCAATACATCAAAAAAAACATGCGAGGTACTTCGGCTAAAAAAGAATTCTTCCCTTTGCAAACCATGTCGGTCTGATGCTGACTGTGGTGGCGGTTTGTGCTATCGCTTTCCCAATGGATTCCGATGCTTGCAGCCTTGTACTACAAAGAGTTGTTGTCCTGACCAGTTTTATTGTTCTCCACTTCCAACGCAGAGTGGTCTGCACAATCTATGTATGCCCTTTGTCAATACATGCCCAACCCTGGCATGCAAAAAGGACAGTGACTGTGGACCTGGAGAGTTTTGTGAGAACTCGTCTTGCTTACCCCAGGCTGTGGCTCGTGAACCAGCACTGTGTAGGCCCTGCACTGAGCATTCTCAGTGTGGAAAGACGCTTTGTTATGGTTTGCCCGGACAAAAGCGTTGTACCCAAGCTTGTGGTGCTGGCGATTTTTGTCCTCCTGGCTATGTCTGTGCTCAACCTTTTCCCGGTGTCTCAAAGCAATGCATTCCCAACAATGGTGCTTGCTTTATGCCTTGTACCTTTGATTCTCATTGCGCTGCCTGGGAGATCTGTACCAAGGGAGTGTGTAGCAGCAAACAAGGAGGGAGCTATGGAGAGTCTTGCGATCCGGCTCCCTGCCAACCTCCTCTTGTGTGCACCACAACCATCAGCGGTAAGCGATGCCTCGAACCTTGTAATCATCCCGATGGTTATGCCGGAAGTGCCTGTCGTGGTGGTTCTCGCTGTGAGTCCGGGCTTGGTTGCTTCTCCTTAACATCGGAGTTACGGCTGTGTCTGGCTTCTTGTCGATCCAGTGCAGATTGTCAGTCCAAAGGGGGAGGTCAGTGCTCCAGTGGCATATGTTATTGCTTCTCCAACTCGCAGTGTCGAAAGGGTTTTGTATGCAATCAAAACTCCCGAGAACTCGGAGCTTGTGCCCCCGCTGCGGAGTCGCGAAAGTGTACCAATCCCCTCCAGTGTAAAGCCTTTAAAGGTCGCAGCTTCTGCGTGGGAACTGGCATCGGCACCAAAACTTTAGGGCAATCTTGTGATGCTCTCAATCAATGCCGGAGAGGGCTCCGCTGTATCAGCACCACGGACGGTGGAGTGTGCTTTGAATTCTGTGATAGCAAACAAAAATGTACCCTGGGAGGCATTTGTGTTGGTGTGGGTGGTGGGGTGAATGCTTGCATGTGTACGGGTAGTAATGGTTGTCCCAAAGGTCGCATCTGTCGCCCTTATGTACAGCGAGGCCTGGCTCAATATGGGCTGTGTGTCCCCTTGGGACTGAAAAATCCATGTGTCGGAGATCGAGAGTGTCCTGTTGGATATCTATGTCGCCGAGGGCAGTGTCTTACGCCGGAAGATGCCGAGAAAGTACCACCAAATGAACCACAACCCCGTGTGGAACTTTCCCGTGAGGCTACTCCAGAGGTGGACGTAGAGCAGGTTGAGGAGCCTGAGCCTTTGAGAGAGCCCATCGTGGAGTCTGAGCCTAAGCAAGATGCGGGAACTTCGGATGATAGGAGGGTTGGGAACTCTGACTCTCCATCCAAAACTCCCGCGAAAGGTTGCGGTTGTGAGGTGAATCGTAGGAACTCTCCTCTTCCGAGTTTGGGTTGGCTGTTGTTTCTGGGCCTGTGGGGCCTCTCTCGACGAAGGAGGACCCGATGATGCAAGACATTCAACAACAATGCAGATCTCTTCATTCTCACAACCAGGAACGGAGACGTTGGCCGACCCTACCGTGGTTGCTCAGGTGGGGTCGTTGGGTTTTTGCTTTTGTTTTCCTTTTTTCTTTGGGGGCTGCATGCTCTTCACCTTCTGGT
>JALTMC010000650.1:0-7149 GCA_027005175.1 Myxococcales bacterium | reverse complement strand
TTTTTGCAACAAAGACAAAGATTGCAACACCACACAGCCCAAGTGTGTCAATCAGCGTTGTGTGGTTTGTCGGTCTGACGAAGATTGTGGTGCCAGTCAGCGTTGTGAAAACCACCAGTGCTCGGTAAAAAGAACAGAGCAACGCAGCGAAAAGACGACAACAGAAGTGGTTGCTGAGACGTCGATAACGGAGCCTGACGCATCGTATGAGCGAGGACGTCTTGAGTCTATCCTGGATGCTGGGGCTCCTGACACAAACAGAGAAACGGTTCAACATGCGGAGGATGGCGGTGTTGAAGTCGAGCCTGAAGAGGTTGATCCCCCTGAGCCATTGGTCGAATTGCCTCCCTCGCAGGTGAAGCGAGCTTGTGGTCATACAAAAGATCCAAGCTGTTGTGTTCCAGGTACACTGTACCGTCGTTGGGAAGCTTTTACTACTGTAGGCAGCCGATTGGGAGATATTAAAATTGCGATCAGCCCAGATGGAAAATGGCTGGCATCCGCAAACAACGATGGTCGTATTGTTCGGGTATGGGATCTGGCGACACATCGCTTAAAGTATTCTTTGTTAGGTCACACCAGCTCGGTTCGTGATGTGGCATTTGATCCCAAGAGTGAAATCGTTGCATCGGTCTCCAGTGACCGCAGTATCCGACTCTATAAGCTCAGTGATGGCTCTTTCATTAAGCGCATGACGGGGCATCGCAGCACTGTCTACACTGTGGCCTTCAGCCCAGATGGACAATGGATCGCGAGTGGAAGTGCCGATCGCACTGCGCGTATTTACAAGGTGAGCGATGGCAAGCTCGCTTTCTTATTGAAAGGGCACACCAGCACTGTACAATCTGTGGTGTTTAGCAAAGACAGTAAGCTTTTGATTTCAGCTTCTTTGGACAAAACCATCCGATTCTGGGATGTGTTGACAGGGAAAGAGGTCAACGTTCTCAAAGCCCACAAAGATCGGGTCTATGGTGTGGCGGTTAGTCCGGATGGCAAGAGATTGGCTTCTTGTTCTGGCTCTCGTGACAGAACGATCAAGCTCTTTGAGCTGCCCTCAGGTAAGCTGCTTCGCTCTTGGGTTGCTGAGTCTACAACCATGTACGACATCGCCTTCAGTCCAGATAGTAAGGTCGTTGGCGTGGTCTCCTATTACCGTCGATTGCGATTGTTTACGGTCAGCAACGGTCGGAGAATTCGAAGCATTGTGACGGGCTCATCGCTGGCCTATGGAGTGGCCTTTCATCCCGATGGCAAGCGTGTTTATACCTCTTCGTATGACCAGCATATTAAAGGATGGGATCGAAGCAATGGAAAGAATGTCGTATCTTTGCTCTCTCATCTTGATCGCTCTACAAGTATTGCTTATTCCCCGGATGATGCAAGGATTGCGACAGCCAGCTCTCGCTACAGTGATATTCGGATCTGGGATGTTAAGCAGAAGAGGGTTGTACAAACACTCAAGGGACATACACACGGGATTCGCGGTGTGGCCTATAGCGCAAACAAACAATATCTTGTCTCTGGCTCAACCGATGGGACCGCGAGGATTTGGAAACTCCAAGACGGGACAACACGGCATATCTTAAAAGGACACACAGCGGTTGTGAGTCATGTGGCTGTGAGCCCGGATAGCCGGACCGTTGCGACGGCCTCCTGGGATGGAACGATCCGGTTGTGGCAGGTGAGTGACGGAAAGCTTCTCCACACCCTGACAGGTCATACGCGTGAAGTGACAAGCGTCTCTTTCAGTCATGATGGCTTGTGGATCGCCTCATCCTCAACGGACCGAACCGCACGGATATGGAAGGTTGCAGATGGCTCATTGGTGCGTGAGATTAAGGGACACAACGACTGGCTTTACCATGTTACTTTTAATCACGACAGCCGTGTGATCGCAACTGCCGGATGGAACAGACAGATCAAACTTTGGAGTACGCAGGATGGCTCCCTGCTGAGGACACTTTCTGGGCATACCTCTGTGGTCCACCGTGTGAAATTTAGTCCCGATGGCCGGTGGCTGGCGTCTGCCTCGTACGACCGAACTGTTCGACTCTGGCGAACGCAAGATGGTGCGACCCTTCGTGTGCTCTACCCACGCAACCAGTACCAAAGCGACTTGGATTTCCGATCGGATGGAAGACATCTTGCTACAGTGAGTTGGGACTCCAATGCAGATATCTGGGACTTGGTACCGGGTGCTCTTCGGACGATTCCTGCACACTCCAGCGCTGTTCATGCTGTCGCTTTAAGCTTTGATGGAAAACTCGCAGCTTCGGGGTCGATGGATTCTTCGATTAAGATATGGGACCCCGCGAATGGGAAGCTCGTTCGTATCTTAAAAGGTCACACTCTGGGGGTGAAGTCGCTGGCTTTTCGCTCCGACAACCAACTGCTTGCTTCGGCTGCTGATGATGGCACGGCTCGACTGTGGCGAGTTCGTGATGGGGCTGCTGTACGGACCTTAATCGGGCACAAAGATCGCGTAACATGTGTTCTCTTTCACCCCAACGGTCAGACTCTTGCGACAGGTTCTTGGGACGGAACCATCAAACTGTGGGATATTCAAAAAGGAACAGTGATACGTACGCTCCGAGCGGGCAGTCGGGTCTTATCCATCGCCTTTGGTGCGAATGGAAAAACTCTGGCGGCAGGGTTGTTTGATAAGTCCATTGCACTCTTTCGGACCTCAGATGGTACGAGGGGAGTGACTTTGAAAAGTCACACAGGTGGTGTTACGGGTGTGGTCTTTAGCTCGGATAGCCGAACATTGTACTCTTCATCCTACGATCGTACGGTCAAAGTCTGGAGATTGTCTGACAACAGGGTCTTACGGACGTTGCGGGGACATACTCAACCTGTTCAGGCTCTGGCATTAAGTCAGGATGGTCAACGGCTGGTCTCTGCATCGTGGGATCATACACTCCGTGTCTGGCAACCTGACAATGGTCGTTTGCTGCAGATCTTACGAGGTCATGCAGAGATCATCACAGCCATTGGTTTGAGTGGTGATGGTGTGACTCTGGTCTCTGGTTCGGAGGACAACAGCCTTCGCATATGGTCTTTCTTGCCTGGACGACGGATTCAAATCTTGTTTCGGCTCAACGATCAAGTCAGTGGTGTGGCATTCACGGCCGACAACAAACACTTTCTTGCCTCTTCGTGGTCCCGTCAAATCCGAATCTATCGGCGTTCTGATTGGCGTCACATTCGAACTCTTTACAATCATCGGTATGCAGTAAGGGGGCTTGCCACCAGCCCTTCAGGTGGCCTTGTCCTCTCTGGAAGTCACGACCCGTTGGTTCATCTTTATGATGTCAACACGAATAAGACGCTCGCGACTTTGAAAAATCACAAGGGGCGCGTGACGAGTGTGACTTTCAGTCCGAATGGTAAACTGATCGCTTCAGGCTCGGAAGACAAAACTGCGATGGTGTGGATGATTGGTAAGACTACGCCCGAAACGATCTTTCGAGGTCACACGGGAGCCATTACAAGCATCACGATGAACAAAGACAACAGGACGGCTGCGTCCGGCTCTGTGGATCAATCCATTCATATCTGGGATGCTCTGACTGGGAAAGAACTCCATCATTTGCAAGGTCATAAAGGGGCTGTGGTTGACGTGCAATTCTCACCCGGTGGCAAGACTCTTGCAACGATCTCTCTCGACCAAACGTTACGGTTGTGGGACTATCTGCGAGGAAAAGAGTTACAACAGTTTAAGCTTCTTGGAAGTCCCACACAGATACGTTATAGTCCCAATGGCTTTTGGCTAACCATCGCGTACCAGAGTGGTTTCGTCGCATTGAGAGATACCCAATCTTATCAAATCCGCCGTACGTTTCGCTATCGCCAAGTCCCCGTCCTCAGCCTCGGATGGTCCTGGGATTCGAAAATTCTGGCGATCGGCGACAGTGCCGCTTGGATCTCCATGTTTCGATGTGAGTAGTAGAGATAGAGCATTGATGAAGAAGTTTATTTTTATAGCAATCTCCTCTTTTATGGGTGCGATTGCGTTTGCTACTTTCTTTACGTTTCAGTTGATCATTTTTTTAGACATCTCTCCTTCGTTTGCCAATTTAAAATTTTACATTATGCCGCTGTTGCTCGGCTCTACGGTTGGGGCATTTCTTGGAAACTGGTTTGTACAGTTGAAAATGAATCGAGACGTCTTGGAGAAGATCGTTGAAGAGCGCACCTCTGAGTTAGAGGAGTCAAACAAACAGCTTCAAAAAGAGATCGAGGAGCGAAAGCAAGTTGAGCAAAAATTAAAGATGGCCAAAACGCAGGCTGAGGATGCGAACCGTTCCAAGTCCGAATTTTTAGCCAATATGAGTCATGAAATTCGAACACCATTAAACGCGATCATTGGATTTAGTCAGATCGTTCTTAAATACTCGACCTCTCATCAGCTTCCTCCGAAGTATCATGAGTATTTGAAGCATATCGTTTTGGGGGGGGAGCATCTGTTAGAACTCATTAATAATATTTTGGATTTATCTAAAATTGAAGTGGGAAAGATGTCCTTGTCTATGGAGGATATCAATCTCAAACAGTTGATACAGGGGATTTACCACATTCATCTTCCGGAAGCTCAGCGAAAAGGTCTTCAGTTTTGTTATGACTTTGCTTCGGATCTCCCAGAGTTTGTTTGCTCGGATCGAACAAAGCTCAATCAGATCTTGATGAATCTTGTGGCGAATGCCATCAAGTTTACCGAGAGGGGCAATGTGAAGTTACTGGCCAAACGTGCGGGTGGTCATCTTTGGTTTCAAGTTCAGGATGATGGGATTGGAATTGCGGTAGATCGACAGAAGGCGATCTTTGTGGCGTTCGAGCAAGAGGACGGCTCCACCACACGTCGGTTTGGTGGAAGTGGCCTGGGGCTTGCGATTGCCCAAAATATCGTGACACTTTTGGATGGTCGAATCTGGGTCGAAAGTGAGTTGGGGCAGGGGGCAACTTTTTATGTTGAGCTGCCTCTTGTGGAGGGAGCAAGGGTGCAGCCGCAGCACAGTGAGGACCTTTCCGAATACCAATTTTCTTCAGATAATATCATCCTCGTCGTGGAAGATAATATGATGAATCAGACGATGATCAAAGCTTTGTTTGAAGAGCTGAATTTATCAATTCACTTGGCCAACAATGGAAAAGAGGGAATTGAGAAGTTACTTGAATTTCAAGCCAGGAACCGTCTCCCCGACTTGGTATTGATGGATATCCATATGCCTGTGATGGATGGAGTGGAAGCGGTGACACTAATTCGACAACATCACAATATGAAAGATATGCCAATTATTGTGTTGTCGGCAGATGCGTTTACAGAACAAAAAAAGGAAGTACTCAAGTTTGGATTTTCGGATTACTTGACGAAGCCCATTGATTTAACCAAAGCACTGCCACTCTTTAAAAAGTATTTACAAACACAAGAGAGAAAAGAAAGACCAATAACCCCTCCATATCGTCAAGACGAAAAAACAAGAGCAAGATATTCTCAACACAGTGACCGTACAGACCTGCTTCACGAGGGAGTTCTGAATTCATACAGCTCTTCTTTTCGGGAAAAACTTATTCACTTATTTCATCAACAAGTACCGAAGTCGATCGAAGAATTGAGACAGTGTATCGAAGAGCAAGATGCCAAGGGTATTGCAGAAGTGGCCCACCACATTAAGGGGAGTTCCTTAAGTTTAGGTGCATCTCAAATGGTCGCGATCTGTCATGACATGCAGGAAATGGGAGAACAGAAAAAGTTGTCAGGAGTGAATGCCTCTTTTGAGAGATTGAAGGAAAGTTATGAAGAAACAATAAAAGCTTTGATAAGGTAGCTTTACTGTTGTGAGGGGAGAGAGGCTTTGACAAGGTAGCTTTACTGTTGTGAGGAGATTCGATGGTTGAGCATGTCGGCGAACATGCCAAGAACGAGCATTTGTACGCCTGTTACGAAGAGAACAACTGTAGTGACATCCATGACACGACCGGTGGCAAACCAGCTACCAAATCCTACTCCCAGGCTGCTGAGGAAGAATAGCATCGCTACAGGAAGAAAGACGCGAAGAGGGTCAAAGTACATACTTGTGCGAACAATGAGTTTGACGAAGTTGAGGGTGTCTGCGATGGGTCGAATTTTTGAGCTACCTTTGCGCTTGTGGTAGTCGATCGGTATGTATTTCACATCGTGGTTGGTGGAAAGCATGGCCAAGGTGATGGTGGTGGTAAACGAGAAACCATGGGGTAGGATGCCAAAAAAACGCTTGACAACATCTTTGCGCATCAAGCGCAAGCCGCTGTTGAGATCTGGGATATTAAACTGGCTGAGGTAGGATGCTAATTTTCGCAACACCCACTTTGGGGGTCTACGAATCAGTGGGATATTTGTGTTTTCACCAATGCGAGCCCCTACAACCATGTCGTGAGTGCCTCTGTGTTCTAGTAACTCTGGGATATGGCAGTTGGGGTAGGTTCCGTCTGCGTCTGTGATAAGGATCCAGTCGTAGCGTGCCTGGTTGATTCCTGTTTTAAGTGAGGCTCCATACCCACGGTTGCGAGTATGTTGAAAGACTCGAACTTTTTCACCTTGGAATGGTGCAAGTTGTTCGAACGTCTTGTCTTGGGAGCCATCATTGACAATGATGACTTCTGTGGGGATGTCGGATGGAAGGGTTTCCAAGGTTGCAAGCAACTCTTTGAGGACTCCAGCGATACCCATCTCTTCATTGTAGGCAGGAATTACAATACTTACACCATCGTCACACAAAGACGCTGCCGTCTCTGCTGTTGTTTGGGTGGATGCCTGAACTTGACTCATCTCTTTTTGTTCCTAGGGAGTTTTGAGTTGGATGCCTTGGGCAAGAAAGCAAAAATGTCGACGCCCTGTGTGTTGTGCGACGACGCGAAAACTAACACGTACCGGCTTCCTTCGCAATGCAGAAGGTAACTTTACTTGGTAGTGATACCTTATCGCATCATTCAGGGTTTTTCCTTCAAAGACTTTCTTGCCATTGACAAGTATACGAAATGTGACGGGTGATGGATTATTTCGCCGCAACCGGCGGTGTATTCCGGGGTCTCGCCCCGGGTCCAGAGCGCGCGGCCCGAGAGAATCACGAAGGTTTCCTCGGCGGCGTGGGAGCGGGTGACGTAATCAAC
>JALTMC010000649.1 GCA_027005175.1 Myxococcales bacterium | reverse complement strand
GGGTAGAGTCGGTCGCTTCTTTTGTGGCCTTATCACCTGGGTCCTTTGTCACTTTTGCTGGCTCTTTGGCTTCCAGTGTCTCGGATGAGGTTGTTTTTTTTCTCGTCGATTTCGCTGTTTCTTCAGTTAATTCCGATTTTTCTTTGGAGTCTTTCAACTCTTTGGAGTGTTCTGTCTGTGTTGTTTCTGTTTCTGGCGCAGAGTCGGTCGATTTTTCTTCGGTCGGTTTTGATTTAATCTTTAATGCCATCAGCTGTTGAGCCAGAGAGGTTGGAGCGGATGACGACTGTTTCGACTTTTTTTTGGGTTTGGTTACTTTTTTCTTTGTTTCTTCAACGTTGTCGTTGGTGGCTTCTTGCAGGATGCGTTCTTTTTCTGCTTCGCGGGCTTTTTGGGCTCGGAGTTCTGCTTCAACTAAGTCGGCACCAGGTAGTTCTGCTGCTGTCAGGTCAGGTAGACCAATGGCAAGGATCTGTTCGGCTGTAATCTTTGTATGACTGCGCAAGGCAGCAGGCTTTCCTTCCACGAGCCCTTTGTGTACATCGGGGTCCCAGCTCACATCACCATTTTGTTGGGCTTCCGTTCGGGCTCTTGAGTAGGCCCGTCGTTTGATCTGCTCAGGAGAAAACTTTCGACGTGACTTCTCAGCTTCTTTGAGTTCTTTGCGGAACTCTTGAACCACTTTTTCTGGAGCAAGTGTAATGGCGATGCCTTCGTTATCGAACTGGGGTCGGCCTGCGCGTCCGGCCATTTGATGATATTCGGCCGGTAGTAGTATTCGTGATTTGCGCCGAACATACTTTCGTAGTGCCGGAAATACGACACGTTTGGCAGGTAAGTTTATGCCAGCGGAGATGGTCTCTGTGCTGACGACAAATTTGATCAGACGCTCCAGGGTAAGCTCTTCCATTAGCTGCTTATAAGCGGGTAATATTCCGGCATGATGGATCCCTATTCCATGAGTTAACAAGGAGAGAAGGTTCTTGCCCAATCCGCGAGGTACAACCACCTTGCTTGCCATCTCGGCGATCTTTTTTTGCTCTTCGTCTGTGGTAAATCGTCGGATACTCTTGAGCAGTCGGGCCCATTCAAAGCATTGCTTGCGGCTAAAGCTAAAGACAATGGCGGGGTAGTCTCCTTTTTCGAAGAGTTCTCGGATTACTTCGAGTAGGTACTTTTCTTCGTAGTGATGGTAGAGTGGGACACGTCGATCGTGTGATTCGACCAGTCCCATGCGGACTTCTCGTACGAGGTAAGCCCACTGGCAGAATTGTTGTGGATTTCCTACAGTGGCGGAGAGCACCACCAATTGACTTTCCTTTTTCAGTCCAATGATCGACTGTTCCCACACATAGCCGCGTTCGAAGTCGTTGAAATAATGACCTTCGTCCATGATGATGATATCAGCAGGGGTTCGCTTGCGACCTCCATAGATCATGTTCCACAAGATCTCAGCGACCATCACCTGAATGGGAGCGTTGGGGTTGATCTTGTAGTCACCTGTGGCAAAGCCAACATAGCGAGCACCAAAGTCGTCGCACAGTTCGCGGTATTTTTCTTCTGTGAGAGCACGCAAGGGGGTGGTGTAGATCGCTCGTTGGCCGGAGTGCAAAGCCTTCATGAGTCCGGCCTTGGCCATCATTGTTTTGCCTGTGCCTGTCGGCACCATGATCATCAGGTGCTCCCCCGCAAAGATCCGATTGAATGCTTCCTCCTGAACAGGATAAGGTTCGATATCCTTGCTGAAGAAAAACTTCTCATAGAATGCCATCTCGATATCTTCGGGTGACATCATCTCTGGCCAGCGTGCACCCTTGCTCTCTTGCCCTGGACCCTCTTGCGTTTCCCATTCAACTTTCATTCGGATTTTTTTACCTTGATTCGTTGTCATCCAAAGCGTGTCATCACACGCCCCACTTATTGGCTGTCTTAGACCAAGTGAAGGTCTTTCTTCTCTCGGACGCTACACGCGAACGAAGCACCGTCCTGTCCGTCCAGAGCTTGTAGGTGAGCCCGGTCTTATCCCAAAGGCTCCCAGTGCTGCGAGGGATTAATTCATCAGCGGATCATTGGCTAGGCGTTGTGCGAGCATGATCTGGATCTCTTCAGGGGCGAAGTGATAGACCTCATTGCAGTAGTGACACACCGTCTCCTGCTCTTCTTTTTTCATCTCTTCCAAATCTTGGATGGGAAGCATGGATATGCTGTGTCCAAAGCGTTTTTTGCTGCAACGGCAGAAAAAATGTACAGGGTGTTTGGCGAGGTGTTTGAAGGGCAGAGGATCAAGGGCTTTGGCCATCAAACTGTCGATGTAGTCGCCTTCTTGCAACATCGCGCTGATGGAGCGAATCTTCTGTAAATTCTCTTGAACCGACATGATATGTTCCACCGGAGCACCAGGCAAAGCCTGTACGAGAATTCCACCAGCTTCTTCCACTTCTCCCTCTGCTGAGATTCCAACATCCAACAACAAGGTGGAGGGCACTTGCTCGGAGTGGAAAAGGTAGTCTGAGATATCACCATAGATAGTACTCTGGGTCATGGCGATCATACCCGTAACGGGCTGTGCATGAGAGAATAAGATCTTCGACACAGATAAAATTCCCTTGCCAACACCATCTTCGAGGGTTTGTCCCGCAGCGATATTGAGGTTGGCTTGCGGGTTTTGAACATAACCTCGTATCTCTCCAGCATAGTTCGCCTCCGCCACGATGGTTCCCAACAACCCATCTCCTTCGATTCGGAGTATAACGCGCTCTTCACCCTTGAGGTCCGCAGCCAGCAACATCACGCTTGTCAGCGCACGTCCCAGCATCACTGTCCCCAACAACGACAAACCATGCCGCCGACTGGCCTCTTTCACCACGTCTGTACTTTTTAACACCACAACCTTCAAAAAACCATCTTCTGTGATACCGCGAAGAATACGGTCTTTACTCAGGAATGCTTGCTTTTGTTTACTTACTTTGTCCATCTTTCCATATTTCGTTATCAGGGTCTATCTCTCTGCTATCGCCCCCATCTCTACAAGGGCGTCTTCTTGTCTCAAACAACACTGTTTGTCAACCCTACCATACGATTGTTAAAGAGAAGAGGTCATTCTTCTCTTTTTCTCTCATAATCATAGAAGATACCTTTCTCTAAGTCTACTCACAGTCTTGACAGACTTGATTTGTGTTTACTATTGAGATGAGCCTGAGCCTCAACATCCAACAACAACCTCACCTTTCTTTTGGACTGTCGCAAATTCGCAACGACTCCAGAGAGTCTCACCATCCTACCCATCCACGAAATCACTTTATGATCCGCCGGACGAAAGTCCAGCTCTGAGAAACGAAGTACCCTGAAGGGCACTGGAACACAGACTTGATTTGTGTTCACCACTGAAGCAAGCCTGAGC
>JALTMC010000648.1 GCA_027005175.1 Myxococcales bacterium | reverse complement strand
GATACCGATGGCGATGGCATACCCGATGGCCTGGAAGACACCAACCGGAACGGCGTGGTCGACCCCGGTGAAAGCGACCCCCGCAAGGTCGATACCGACAACGACGGAACCTTCGACGGAGCTGATGCCACCCCTGCAAACACTATGTAAGCGGTGCTGGAATAGCTTGCAACCACAGCAAAAAACACGCTATTCTTTGGGTCCCGACGATAGCCTGTTCCTCCCTCTGCTGTATTCCTGCTTTTTCTGCGACTTAGCCGCCAACAATAAGGATACGCCGCCCCATGTCGTCCTTCACTCTTCCAGACAAGCGAACCCTCGTTGAGAATATCATCGCCGGACTCACCGTCAGTTTTGTTGCCTTGAGCCTGGGAGCGGCCTTTGGGCTGTTGTCGGGACGGGGTGCCTTTGCCGGTATGATTTCCGCCGGACTCATCGCCACAGTAACGGCCCTTCTTGGCGGCACACGGGTGCAATGCTCTGGACCCACCGGACCCATGACCGCCATCACCGCTGTCCTCGTAGCCAAAGCTTTTGAACGCTTTCAAAACGATCTCCCCGGCGTATCACCCGATCACGTAATCAACATCACCATCTTCATTCACAAAATACTTGTAAACTTCGAGAAGTTTGTCGGTGGACTGCTCGTAAAGACAAAACTCAAAATCATCAAGACAGTTATGTTCCAACCCCTTCTCAATGTCATGTGCCAGCTTATGCATGTAGTCTTTGTCTCTGCATTTATAATGCCGATGGATTGCTTGTAAATCGCCTAATATCTTCCGAGCAACGCGAGCTGCATGATCCGTTCTTGTTTCTGTATGGGTTCTTGTTGCCATCACAATGTCCCCTTAGCTTGTCCAGTTTCTAAAGTTTGGAAAAATCTGCTCCAAAAGAGCCGCTGCCTCATCGAATTCACCAACCTCAGCCTCATTGAGAGCATCTTGGACAACATCACAGAGTTCGTCGATCCTGCTCAGAAAGGTGTTTAGATCTTCAAGGCTCCAATCGTGGGTGATGTTGTTGTCATTATTCATTGGATCGATGACGAGTACGGGGCCTTGAGGTTCGTTTTCTGCCGAAGGAACTCTTGGATCAGGAAATGAGATTTTGTTGTTCATACGGTGCCGTACAATCCAGGTGCCGATCACAAGCAGATTTTCAAGCCAACTTTTACCTAGAGTGGACTCGGTTGTATCAAAAAAAAAAAAAAAAATCAGTTCCA
Organism: Myxococcales bacterium; assembly: GCA_027005175.1. Lineage (GTDB taxonomy): Bacteria > Myxococcota_C > UBA6777 > UBA6777 > UBA6777 > M3003. The sequence continues at coordinate 2,180 of JALTMC010000648.1, read as the reverse complement.
GAAAAAAACTGCTGACTTTCTTTTGCTCCTCTTGGTCAAAGGCATGATTGCGCCACCACTTCATCAACATTATGAGATGACCGAAGGGAATGCTGTTCGATTCTCGGTTTCGTTTCCTGATGAACTCGATGTGCTCAGTAACAGATGTGTATCTCTTTTCTCCGTCTTTTCGGGGGATAGCCCCCCAATTGTCGATAGATTTGTGGGGTATGGAGATGATAGGAACGGCGTCGATGTTGATCTTGGGTGTATCCTCGAATATTACTTTCACGGAGCTTTTGGCGTCGGGGTCAAACTCTGGTTTTCTTTTGGTCCTGTTTTGGTAAGCAGACTGAAGACCTCTCTTGATAGAGTCAAGAAGGTTGTCTAGCTCTGCATTTGTCGCATTCTCACCCGAAATATAGATGACAAGATCCGCGTCAAAATCGCCGCTTTGGTGTCTTTTCAATGCTGTGTGCTTTGCGTAGCTACCACTACGAAGTGCCTTGACAAATGAAAGATTGTCATCAGAGCTTTGGATGTAAGTTGATAGATTCTTCTCAAGAAAATCCAGTTCATTTTTTGCCACTTTCGCCTGGTCATCAGATATTCTGATCGCTCTAATAAACTCTCCAATTTTGTCATTGATCTGTTGCATGTTCATCCTTCAAGTGATGTAATTTTATATGTTTGCGCCATTTGTGCGATCTCGAAGCAAGATCACGATTTTATGGTTTGTTGAAGGCAAAGTAACCACTACTGCTCATTTGTCAAGCAAACCAAGGCAAAGTCCCAGCAAACAAATAGCTTTATGCAACGTTCTTGGGGAGAGAAATGGTGTAAGGCTTACACGAACTACGCGGGTCGATAGGGAAACCAATGGTGGCGATTCAAGTGGCATTGTATACAGGCAGGAGAAACTCCAAAGACACCATCGCAAGGGTTGAAATCGTTGGTGAAGTCATTGTCGTCATGATCGATGACGTGATTGGGCAAGGAGAAGTCAAACAAACACCTCTTGACTCTATCTGATTTAAGGAAGTAGAGGAACTCTCCATCTCGGAGTCAAAAAAATTTGGCACCACTGTCACAATCGGCATCCACCTATAGTAAACTTCATCATGTCAATGGGATCACCATTCTAGATCACTTGAATGTAGAGTGAGCTTGCCATTGATCGAATAGGATAGTTCTGGTCACCTTCGATACATTTACAACATGCACAAGGAAAAGCAACATGGACGATCTCTTCCAACAGTTTTCGACAGCATTGATGACAATTGCCCCAGAGTATTCAAACGATATTCTGGTGGGTATTCGGCAACTCAAGGTGGCTTCAAAGCGTCTTGCCTATGAAGTGCTGGACGCTCTTTCACAAGGGGTAAACTTTTCAGAGGCTGTGGTACGCGAAATGGAATACCCTCTTATGTATCGTATGCACGTGGGGGTGACGGATCTGTTACAAAAATCATTGCCTGAAGAAATGGAACCATTGATGCATCGTTTCCAAGAGACTCCTCAGATCCCTGTGTTTGAGAAACTCAGGGAGAATCTTGCTCAAGTCGCAAGTTTTCCGCAACTCTATGCTGAAGAAGACTGTGCGCTAGCCAGATTCCTCCTGTTTCAAGGAATTCGACTGAACTTGGTAGCAGCAACCTGGATAGAGTCTTCTCCTGGCAAGTTTGGACCATTTGACCGTTTTGGAGGCTCCATCAAAGATCTGGATCGAATTGCAGAAGAAGAATTGGTGATATGCATCGCTATGGCAGAAGAAAACCTGCCAGATGGAAAAACGCTCTCCTTCAACTTCGTTGTCGCAGGAGCTTTACAGAAACTTCACCAATTTAAGGAAGTACTGTGTCAACAATTTTCAGTACTCCAGGAAATGATACGAGACAGGATTGAGTTAAGGGCGTTCCTCGAAACTCATCTGCGAGAAATGGATCTCAAAGATGCTTTACTTGTTCGAAACTATGTTCGACGCCATCATCCAGAGATCTTAGGTGAGCAACATGTATCCTTTGAAATCCTGCAAATACGGCACCCTCTTGCTTTCGGCAAAAGTACTCAAAAAGCAATGAGAAAGGCTTCGTCCAGGCTCAAAAAAAGAACTTCGATTCCAACAAGAAAACAACCCGCACTTTTTGATTTCATTCGCGAATCTGTGAATGGAGAGGAGGCATAATGGCTAGTTATTACAC
>JALTMC010000647.1 GCA_027005175.1 Myxococcales bacterium | reverse complement strand
CACCTACATCGTGGAGAGACTTTCAATCGTTCAGAGCCATCATCACAAGTGTTGCAGCGATAAGCGGTATATTTTTTGTGAGAGGGCCAAAAGGGTCTTTCCACAGTGCAGGCATGCCGTAGCTTAAGATGACCGTAAAGCCAAACATTAACGCAAGTTGAATCAAGCCCATCCATTTGATCTGCCATCCGATTGCAGTCGCGAGCCCCATCACGATCTCAAAGACACAAGTTCCGTATAGAATGACCTCAGCAAAGGTCCCAGTCAGACCCACCCTGGCAAGAAGTTCCATGCTGTTGGGAAAGGTCATCAGCGAGATGATACCCGTAAAGGTCCAGATAAATGCAATGGACAGTTGTAGGGGGATACGTAGATGTACAAGATTGGCGTGCCACTTTGCTTCTTCTGAGAGAGGCCTACGAGCAAGCCCCACTTCCACTGCAACCGACTCCCTCCCAAAAGTAGCAACAAACAGACAATTGTCACACCAGTTTTCGCGCAACAACATATCCAGCTCTTCTCGGGAGATCGGACCACGCCCCCCAGCAAGATCTGTGCTCCAAGCAACCAAGCGCATCAATACCAGAGGTATAGGAACTTTCAGAATCCCACGTTTTTTGCCCAACCAAGCAGCGAGAACATCCAACAGTTCGTTATAAGAGAGCACACGCCCGCCCCCAGCATCCACCCTGAGGTCTTTGATGTCTTCGCGCTCTACCGCAAGAGAGACAGCTTGGACAAGATCATCGATGTGAATGGGTTGGAGGCGATATTGTCCATCTCCAGGAACAAGAGTGACGGGCAGTGCTGCGAGTGAGCGGAAAAAAGTCATAGACTGATCACCGGGTCCGTATACAATGGATGGACGCAGCACAACATAAGAAATCCCCAACTCCATCAATCGTTGGTCTGCCGCACGTTTGGTAAGGTGATACTGGCTTTGTGCACCATGATCAGCACCCAATGCGCTGATCTGAATAATCTTGCGTACACCCAGCTCCTTCGCAGCCTCAAACATCGCGATCGGTGCCTGCTCATGCACGAGAGCAAAGCTAGCATTCTTTGTCTCTCGGATGATCCCCACCGCATTGACCACAACATCGCAGCCCTCCAATTCCTGTTTCCAGGTCTCCGGCTGCGTGAACTCACCTTCGAGAAGAGTCACCCCAGGAAGAGCCATCGCACTCAAATGAGCCGCTCGACTGGAACGAACCAAACAGATAATGTCATGCCCTTGCTGACTCAATCGACGCAAGATATGACCACCAATGAACCCAGAACTACCTGTCAAAAAGATCCGCATACAAACTCTCCTTCAGCCAAGAAGTACAATGAATTGCACCTCCAACAACAAAATAGTATAACCGATGAGCGGTAACAAACAACTGTGAACAGCCAACAATGACGAACAACTGTGCGCAGCCAACAGCAACGAACAACTGTGAGCAGCCAACAACGACAAACTACTGTGAGCAGCCAACAACGACAAACAACTGTGCGCAGCCAACAGCAACGAACAACTGTGTGCGGTCAACAGCGACAAACGACTGTGTGCAGCCAGCAACCAACCAACCCATAACAAACAGCTACCATTAACTCAATCATTGGGAACGTGGGACTCGGAATTATTATGCTTTATCTTACTCTAAAAACCATACATATTATCGCGGCGACCTTGTTTTTTGGAACGGGCCTGGGCAGCGCATTTTTTAAAATTCGTGCGGATATGGAAGGCGATGTTCGCAACATTGTATTTGCACAGAATAACATCGTACTCGCAGACTGGCTCTTTACGGTTCCGTCTGGCCTATTGCTCCCAATGACAGGGATTTGGATGGCGACGATTACGAGTACCCCTCTCACACAAGGATGGGTCGGGTGGGGAATACTTCTCTATAGTTTTGCAGGGATATGCTGGGTCCCCGCAGCCGTCCTGCAAATAAAAATGCACAAAGCAGCGATTCACGCAGAACAAACCAAAGAGAAGCTTCCTCCTGCGTATTATCGCTGGAGTCGGATCTGGTTTCTGCTCGGTGTTCCAGCTTTTGGGGCCTCTATTCTCGCCATTTATATCATGGTTGCCAAACATTGGCCCTTTTGATACTCAGAGATTCAAGAATAACATACCTGTTCAAAAAGGTGTCAAAATGCAGATCGTTCTGGGTATCTCCGTGCTACTGGTAGTAGCCCTTGTTGTCGTGGGAATAAAGAGGCTTCGCTCCAGCGCCCCAAAGCCCGACATGGTAGGAAAGGAATTCACATTGCCCAATGGCCTCACGATCTTTAACTCCCCCACATCGGGCATCGATCTAAGCTTTATTTATCAGGAGCTGTGGTTGGGTGATAACTTTATCAAGAAGAGCCTTGTGCTCAACGATGGTGATACTGTCTTTGATGTCGGCGCTAATGTAGGGATGTTCTCCATCTTTCTTTCAAAAGAGCTTCAGCGCAAACGCATCAACTACCATTGCTTTGAGCCTGTGCCACCAACCCATGCTTACTGCAAAAAGAATCTGGATCACCATATTCAACCAAGCTCTACAGTCACACTCCACCAGCTTGGCTTGTTCGAGAAAGAGACGGACCTGGCGATTCGCTTCTACCCACAATGTACCGGAAACTCCACGCTGTTCCCAGAATCCAAGGGGAATATGACAAAAGAACGCGCACAAGAGGTCATTGCCAATATGCTCGTGCTGCCAGGAACATTCAACAAACTGTTGTGGGTCTTGTTGCATATCCCGTTCATCTACCCATTTCGCTTCAGCATTGTACACTATGCCGAGAACCAAGTTTTCAAAAGTTTCATTGAATACAATCTACACCTCAAGACGCTGTCACAGATGATCGACGAGACAAAGGTCGATCACATTCACCTGCTGAAAGTGGACACGGAAGGTGCTGAGGTCCCGTGTCTACGCGGCATTCGTGACGAGCATTGGGGGATGATCAACCAGATCAGCATGGAGTTGGAGGACAACCGCGCAGAGGTGGAAGCACTCCTCACAAAAAAGGGGTTCACTCTACAAATCGAACAAGATCCACTCCAAAAAGGAACCGACATCTACAACCTCTTTGCCACACGCAAGAAGTAACGAGCAAGATGGATTAACGACGTTTCAGACAATAACTATCAAGGGGAGCAAGAGAATTCGGATCTCTTCGTCGCATATAGAGAAAAAGCCTTTTCTGACGTGGTGAAACTCGAATATAACAAGCATAATAACCTCGTCGTTCGATCTTGACCCTTGTGCGACGACGTATCTTGAGATGCAATCGACCTCTGACTCGCCTCACCCTCCCACCAAACTTTATCCGAAAACGTTGATGCCTGGGCCGAACCTCAAGGATCGGAAAGACTCGCGCCAAACGTATCGGATGACACACAAGCTGCGTTCGATCCTTTGAACACTGGTAGCGGCCTCTCCACAAGATCCCATTCCTTCGAACAGAACAAGGCTTCCCCCGAGAGGCAAAGGGTTCATCCACCTGACCATTGCAATCATTGTCTTTGCCATCACATAATTCCGACTTCGCAGGAAGGTGTTGCCCAACACAAGAACCAAACCGACCACCAACACAGACCTGATGGCCTGCCTTACAAAGACCCACACCGTTTGTGCCCAAACGACCCGTATAACAAGGTCTCTTTTCGCCTTTTCGACAGACCCGAATCAGTTTTTTCGGAGAACTTGTTTGTCTTGTCAACACAGGTTGGAGAGAAGAGGCTTGAATCGCAGATCGACCGGATGCTCGCAACCACAACCAGCCTCCAAAAACCAACAAAGCAAGCAAGACCAACCCCCAATACACTTGCACGTTCCCCCTCCAATCCCCTTGCGAATGTCCTCGTGAATGTCCTCGTGAATGTCCTCGTGAATGTCCTCGTGAGTTTCCTTGTGAATGTCCTCGTGAGTTTCCTTGTGAATTTTCCCGTGAATTTCCTTGTGAGCTTTCCCATGAATTTCCTTGTGAGCTTTCCCATGAGTTTCCTTGTGAATGTCCTCGTGAGTTTCCTTGTGAATTTTCCCGTGAATTTCCTTGTAAATTTTCCTCTACAAGAGGATGAGGTGGAGAGAGTTCCTCCTCTTCTTGAAGCACCATCGAGCGGTGTTTCCTTGCTTTTTCAATGATCGGTTCTGAGAGTTTGGTGTGGGAAGGTTGTGGTAGGTCTTCTGCCCACAACGTGTCACAAGATCCTGCTGAAGTGCGCTCACCAGAACCTTGTTGTGCTGGAAGAGAAGACGCCGTAGGATCGAGCGCAGTGGGATTCGGCGAGGTGTTGTCATTGGTCACAGAACCACCGAGAAAGGGTGTGGCTCTCGCTCCTTGGGCAAAAGGTTGGAGCACAGAGTCTCGCACAGGCTGAATGGAACTCTTGTAGATGCTACTACTTTCGGGCAGTGCATCGATCAGTTCACGAATTTCAAAGAGATTTAACTCTTCAGCAGGTTTGGATGTTTCCACGGTAGAGAGCAAAGACAAAGACAGCGCATACATAAGCTCCTGACAAGAAGAAAAGCGATCCACCGGCTCTTTCTCCAGGCACTTCAAAAGAACGTCATCAAACGCGGTAGGGAGAGCTGGATTGAGTTCACTGGGCGGTTTGGGAGTCTCGTGAAGCTGTTGGTAAATAATAAAGTCCTGCTGCCCTTGGAACGGTGGTTGCAGGGTTGACATCAAATACAGAGTTACACCCAAGCTATAGATATCAGCGCGATGGTCGACATTTTTACTGTCACGCACCTGCTCAGGTGCCATATACTTTAATGTCCCCATGGTCATGCCAGTGTTTGTCAGCTCACTCTGCTTATCATTCATCACCTTCGCAATACCAAAGTCTGCGATCTTCGGGACAATCTCACCCTGCTTATTCTGTAACAAGATGTTGGCTGGTTTAATGTCACGATGAACCAAACCTTGGTCGTGTGCAAAGCCGATCGCATCCAGAATGGGTGCCATCAACCACCATAGATCCTTTCGTGAGAGTGGACTCTTCACCCGCTTCAAAAGCTGTTTCAGGTTCTCTCCATCAATCCATTCCATCACAATACCAACCCAGGCTCCATCCTCAATCAGGTCGGTCACTTGGACAATATGAGGATGTCGCATCCGAAACTGCATTCGAGCTTCACTTGCAAAGCGACTCTTAATCTCTTCATCCTCAAACAACGCTGGCTGGAGAACCTTCACGGCAACATGCTCTTGCAAATGTTGATGAACTCCCCGGTACACCCAGGCCATTCCACCCTTGCCTACAAGCTTTTCTAGCTTGTAGTTACCCTGTAATACTTTCCCTTCCAATGCTTTTGCTGAAAGAAAAGCTGGATCCTTCAGAGACATGCTCGTTGCCACTCCAATCTTCGAGACACAACAAAGAAATGATATAATCCATTTTACCTAAATAAGAATACTCGTTGCCACTCCAATCTTCGAGACACAACAACCCAAACTTTAAATTGAAAAAACATGTCGAAACCATAAAACAATGGTGCTTGCTCCACAACAAACAAGCCCACCGCGAGTAGTACCGGACAATCCTGTTGTGCAGAAAGTTGCACCAATATCCAAACCAGCAAAACACACTGTGGTATCTGTAACAAGAGCTGCTCTACCGGTCAACTCTGTCGAACAGGAATAGGTAAGTAGGTCGCCTTCGTTCAAATGCCTTTTCTCTTCCAGACTTCAGACAGCAATCAATGAGAGAGAGTCCGCCTTTTGAAGAGTTGAGAATCATCGAGAGAAGTCTCCAACCCTACTGTGCCACTTTCCATAGAAAAGCATCCTTCTGCCCTTGAACCTTTGTGGGTTGAGTGGTTTGGGGAAATGTGAGTTCTCCCTGAAACCAGCCAGCAACAAAGAGACCTTGCGTTCCAATGTTTAAGGCAGAACCTTGTTCATTGTTGGTGCTACCCAGAGAGAACACGCGACTGACACTAGGCCCAGCTGCTTGTGTATGTTTTATCTTTAGCAGGAAGGCATCATTTTTCCCCCGAGACGGAGTATCTTGGGCATTTTTCCAGGCAATCGCTTCCTGAAAGAATCCTGTCACCCAGAGGTATGTACCATCACAAACAACGGATGTTGCTTCGCCAAAGCCTTTGTCAGAGAAAGTGATCCCGCGCTTAAAAGTAAGAGAGGAGTCCAGCTCTGCGATGAGCATATCTCCCACATCTTGGGGGCGTTGAAGGCTCACAGTCCTTACACCCAACTTGACACTCCCTTGTATCGCACCCACAACAAAGAGCTTTCCATTGGGACAAAGGGCGATGCCATTGGCAGAAGAAGTACCCAACGCAGCCACTCCTTTAAGAAGTGAGCCATCCTGCTCTTTGAACTTGAGCACCACGAGTGTCGATGTGCCATAGGCGTTGAGAGAGCTTGTTTGAGAAAGAGCAATGGTCTTTTGAAAGTGTCCAGCCACAAAGACACCATCTCCAGATTTCACGGAGATTCCCGTCCCAACGGACTGCCCTCCAGGAGCAGAGAGCCAGTTCCATTTTCGCGTTGTGGCCCGAGGATCAAACTTCGCAAGAAACATCTCATAAGGGTGTGACGTCTGCAGCGAAAAAGCTCCGACTTTGATCTGTTTGGAGAATGTTCCTGTGAAGTAGAGAGAACCCTCTTTCGATACGGCGAGTGCATAGCTTTCGTCATGCCCTGAACCACCGATTTGTTCTGTCCATAGAAACTTGCCATTCATGTCCAGGGCTGTGAGAAAGATGTCACTCTCTCCACGAGAAGACAGGGTGTTTTGTCCAAAAGATACGGAGGAGCGAAATATGCCAAGCACATAGATAGTATCTTTAAACACAGCGATATCCGTTCCTGTGTCCGAATCGGTGGAGCCAAGAACCAAGACCCAAGACCTGCGCCCCTGAGAATCGACTCTGGCGATCATAATATCTTCCGCCCCCTTGGATGTTCGATGAAAGCTTCCCCAGGTTGCCTTCCCTTTCCATGAACCTGTAAGGAAGATGTTTCCTTTCGGATCGGAAGTCATAGCGCGGGGCTCGATCACAGCCTGAGAGCCACCCATGGTTTGCAACCATCCACATCGAGAGCCACATCGACAAGCCTTCGTGGTTGCGTCACAAGAGAGTTGATGGGGACAGTCTGTATCTTTTGTACAAGGTTTGCATTGCCCCTGTTCACAGACACCATCACACACCTTTCCACATGCACCGCAATGCTCTCGCTCTTTCAACAGATCGACATAGGAACCACCACAATTGGTGAGCCCAGCAGGAACACAGGCTCCTGCACTACAAGATTTTCCTGCATCACATACGACACCGCATACCCCACAGTGTTTGGAGTCAGACATCAAGTCTACACACGAGGCTCCACAGGAGGTTTGTCCAGCAGAACAAGCACACTGACCTTTGGAACACGTTTGCGAGGCACCGCAGGCACTGCCACAAGCCCCACAATGTTCGTGTTTCGACTGGGTATTCACACATGAACCCTGACAACAAGATTCTCCGGTACCACAGGCGTTATCGCACGCTCCACAATGCTTGGAGTTCGACCGTAGATCAGGGCATAAAGCACCACACCGCGATGAACACGTTTGACATACACCCGCACTGCATTGTGCTTTGTCCGCAGGACACCGAACACCACAGCTGCCACAATGTTGAGCGTCGGATTGTAGATCAACACATCGCCCCTGGCACAACAATTGACCCTGCGGACATCGGCATGCCCCCTTTAAACAGGGAACTCCTGGCGCACACGATTTACCGCAACCACCGCAGTGTTTGCGATTTTCTTTAATATTTGCACATTCGCTACCACAGATCCGAACCCCCTCTTGCGTTGTGTCACAGATCTTGCACTTTCCATGTTGACAATACCCTCCAGAGCATCCCTGAAAACAACTGCCACAATGAGACGAGTCGGTTTGTAAATTAACACAGATCGCCTCTTTGTTATCCGTTGGATTCGTGCAGTTTGTTTGTAGCACTCCAGGACAAACACACCGGGTGTCCTTACAAACAAAGCCATTGATACAATCTGTATTTGCCGAACATTGGACATCGGGGTTGAGAAAACAAGCGGAAGGCAACAGCCAGAGCCCAAAGACCCCCAGCACACAAAAGCGGAGGATGACAGAGAATGAATTGGTCATGATGATACACACTGCACTAAAGATCGTCATTCGAGGGAACAATAGGGACTTGGCAAGAGAGTTGGAACTTGGTCTTGGGTTGAGCCAGCAAAAGACTAGCCACTCCCACACTAAGACCGACCGCGCCAACCCCTAACCCCGCGTAACCAGCCGCACGATAGGAATTGCCCTCACGAGCAAGCCGTTGGTAGCTGGTGAAGTTCGCAGGTCGTTGTTCAAGAGCACTCCCATGTCGGTCAGAAGCCAAACCATGCATAACACCACCAACACCAGCCGCCAAGACTCCTGTGACAAGACTGGTCCATCCAGCAATCGCCAGACGATTGGGTTGATGCTTTGCTTTCACCCACGCAAGGAAGCGCTCTTCTCGCTTCAAAACCAAAGAGAGGATCGTATCCTGACTGGGTACAGCGCGAACATCTCGGCGTTCGATCACATAGCAACCACGGCGAATTTCAATATGTCGTAGCCCTGCTGAAAGCTTGAGACGCAAACTGCTGTTTCCCTTGTAAACACCATCCACATACACTTGTGCATTGATCGGTGTCGTATTCACCACAAGGATAGGCGGACCTGGCTCACGCAAGACCAGTACCGTTGGCTTTGTCGCAAAAACTCGAATATTTCGCACAAGTGAAGCATGCCCAGGATAACTTACTTTGACCTGATAACGCCCTGGCTCGATCCTGCGACTCCACACCACACCACGCCCCAACAAAGGTCGCGACAACATCGCACCCGTCACAACAAGTGTAGCATTGGAAGCATTCGTAACAATCGTGACAGAACCTCCCTGCGATGGCGAAGAAAACAATATCGTTTTCCGACCATGAGCGTGAACCCGACACTGTTTCACTTGCAAACGACCCCCCGGATACGTCACTTCGACACGATAACGACGCGGCAACACCTTCACCTTCCACAAGATCCCTCGATGACATCGACGCCACTGTTGTGCAGACACACACACCAATGCCTTAACATGGGCTGTCACAATCGATAGTTCCCCATAACCGATCTTCCCTTGCAAACGACGCCGCATCGCTTGCATGGCACGACGATGTCCTTTGTTCTCCACCAGACCTTGCTTCAACAACACCTGCAAACAAGCTACCGCTTTTTCACGCTGGAATGCCGCCTGCACCGCGTTCACCCCCTGAGCTGCCCGCTCAAAACTCAAGGCCGCATTGCGCCACAAACGCCCCTTCCTCACACGCCCCGCCTCACTCAAACGAAGCCCCATCTTTTTCGCTTGCCGAGAAAAACAATCTCCTGCCTGTGCAAATCGCTTCTGTCGATACAAACCAAAACAATCCGCACCAACCTCACAAGGAAACCAAACAAGCACCAATCCAAACACACCAGACCAAGACCAAAACCCTGACCAAGACCAAAACCCTGACCAAGACCAAAACCCTGACCAAGACCAAAGCCCAGACCATCGCGCACTTCGATTCATATCATCACCCATCATCGCGCTTCCATTCTCTCAAAAAGAACAATAACGACTTTACCTATACGGCCAGCAAATTATATTTCCCTAATCCAAAGTCAGCTTTACCCCTGCAAAAAAGATCTTGATGCACACACGAGAATATACCATTTGGACACTCTCGAAGCCACTACGAAGGATATCACGACACCAACTCCCTCCTTGACAGCCCTTATACTCATCGTTAGCATAAGGCCATCACCGATCAGGCTATCCTGGTTTTTCTTTTGCACACCATATACTCAGTTTGAGTATAAGGAGAGATAGAGATGACTATTGAGTTGGAGTATACAGAAGAGATTGAGCGCAGCACGGCGGGGCTATATGAGCGGGTGAAGCATGTCATTCCGGAGATGGAGTGGCCGGTACACGCGCCCTATGTGGGTGCGATTGAGGAGTGGAAGAAGCGTCAGAGTGCGGTCATTTTGGCTCACAACTACCAGACTCCCGAGATCTTTTATGGTGTTGCGGATTTCACAGGAGACTCGTTGGCATTGGCGCATAAGGCGGCAGAGACGGATGCAGATGTGATCGTGATGTGTGGTGTTCACTTTATGGCGGAGACTGCGAAATTACTGAATCCGGAGAAGACGGTTTTAATTCCAGATATGTTGGCAGGTTGTTCGCTGGCAGACTCCATTACGGGAGAGGACATTCGCAAGCTACGGTCGGAATACCCGGGTGTTCCGGTGGTTACCTATGTGAATACATCAGCGGATGTCAAGGCTGAGACTGACGTATGTTGTACATCATCCAATGCGGTGAAGGTGGTAGAGGCTTTGGGAACCGATCGTGTGATCTTCCTTCCGGATGAGTACTTGGGCAATTATGTCGCGACTCAAACGGATGTGGAGGTTATTCTGTGGAAGGGTCACTGTGAAGTTCATGAGCAGTTCAAACCATCGGATCTGCGGAGCCTTCGTAAGCAGTATGACAATATCTCCATCATCGCTCACCCTGAGTGTCCTCCCAATGTTTTGGGGGAAGCGGACTTTGTGGGCTCCACATCACAGTTGATCAACTTTGTGGAGACAGAGCGTCCTGAGCGAGTGATGATGGTGACAGAGTGTTCGATGAGCGACAATGTAGCTGTTGAATTTCCTGAGTTGGAATTCATCCGTCCCTGCAACCTGTGTCCTCATATGAAGCGCATCACCCTACCCAAGATCCTCCACTCCCTCCAAAATCTGCAAGCTCCCGTGGAGATTGATCCAGCTATCGCCAAACGTGCGCGTCGTGCCGTGGAGCGAATGTTGGAAATATCCTAACCTTTGGCCCTTCCCTCTTGCCAAGCAAATAGAGTTGAGATTATAAGGCTTTCCGCATATTTGCGTTTGCGATCTCCGCTTTGTACAATAGGGGAAGTAAGCGTTTGGAAAGAAATGCGATCCATGTGCAATCAAGAGCCAACCTTACTCGTCCTGCAGAGAGGCGAGAACGTGGGGGCACATTCTCAAGCCATGAAGGGAAGAAGCTACACCATATTCTCAAGCCATGAAGGGAAGAAGCTACACCACACAAAAGGGACCTACCGAGAGGCGAAAGCGTGGGAGCACATTCTCAAGCCATCAACCAGCAATATCTAGCTCATTCACAACCAAGGTGCGAAGGTTGAATCAACTCCATACTCAGAACAAACGGAAACAAGAAATGATCAAGACAGACCAACGTGGGGGTGGTAGGGGAACAACACCGCACATTCCCTGGAAGTGGCGGGGCGCAAGTGAAGCCATCCGCGTTGTGAACCCGAGACCTCGTCGATGGTGGCGTGCGTTGCTGCGAATTGGTTTGTTATTGGGTTTGAGCGGGGTGTTGCTTGGCGGTTGTGGAGGTTTGTTCCTGCTAGTCAAGTACTCAAAGGGAATCCCAGTCCTGACTTCGTTGAAGCAATACCGTCCGGCATTGCCTTCCACTGTATTCTCTTCGGAAGAGGATCGCATTGGGCAGTTTGCGGCAGAGCGACGTTTTTTGGTTCCTTTGGAGAAGATCCCAAAGAAGCTGTTGTATGCTTTTGTTGCAGCAGAAGACGATCGATTCTTTTCTCACAGTGGTGTGGATCCGCTGGGTATCGCACGTGCGATGGTCAAGAACTTGAAGTCCGGTCGTATCAAAGCTGGTGGTTCGACCTTAACCCAGCAGGTCGCCAAGAGTTTCTTAATTGACCGCATGGTGATCCGTTTGCAAAAGGGAAGTTGTCGCAGTGATAAACAATGCGACTGGAGTGAGCGCTGTAAGTCGCGGGTAGGTTCGGCCTTTGGCCGATGCGTCCCACGTGCTTTTACGATGTGTAGCAAGCAGATGACGATTATCTACCAGGGTAAGCCTGCTCAGGTTTACCGCGGCTTTACGACGCTCTGTGAGGCTCATGAAGTCTGTCGCCCCAAGTGTAAAAATGTTGAGCAAAATCGAAGTGGCTTGTGTCCGCAATGGACCTGTCAGCCCAAAGCACCCAAACCGCTATGCCAGGCCGACAGAGATTGTGGATTTGGCCAACTTTGCAGCGATGGAACATGCCGTAGCAGCTTTAAAAAGCAGGTCTCTGATCTGATGGACAAGTTGGTTGCAGGTGGTGCCGTCATTCACCGTATCAAAGGGCCGGCCAAGTTATTAGATGGTTTGAATGGAAGCTTTAAGCGTCAGGTGTCAAAACGGGTCGTGATCTCTGCTCGAAATGCCAGCCAGATCGACTCGCAAAAGATATCACAGTATGCTGGAGTACGAGCGATCTTTCGCTTTGCGGAGAAGAGCTTTCGACGAAAGATCAAAGAAGCGATCTTAGCCACACGGTTGGAACGTCAATTCAGTAAATCTCAGATCTTATGGTTATATATTACCCACGTTTATTTGGGTCATCAATCTTATGGTGTGCAGGCTGCCGCGCAAAACTACTTTGGGAAAAATGTATGGGAGTTGACGCTGGCAGAGGCGGCTATGATCGCCGGTCTCCCCAAAGCGCCAAGTAAGTATGATCCCTACCGCTTTCTCAAACGTGCCAAAAAGCGAATGCGGTATGTTTTGAAGCGGATGTTTGAGATGAAC
>JALTMC010000646.1 GCA_027005175.1 Myxococcales bacterium | reverse complement strand
ATCGTAGGCTGAATCAAGCGGATTGGGTGGGGGAGAATGTCAAGGAGTTACTTCTCCCTCTTCATCAGAAAACAGAGGTACGAATTTCCCTTCTTCTCTCAGGTAGGTGTATTGCAAGCTCAGTTGTTTGGCTTGTCGAGAGTCGTCTAAGAGCAAGCCTGCTTCGATGTTGCGTTCATGAGCAGCCTCACTAAAGTTGGCTGAAGTAAGAAAGAGGTACTGTTCATCGACCAAGATACATTTTGCATGCAAGCAGGCTCGACTACTGCCTGAAGTTCTTTCCAGGGCACGAGGGTCGTAGTAAACTTGGGGTAAAGTGGAACCCGGCCACCACTCTTCTCGAAATTGGCGGGAAAATTGCTTCACCAGTATCTCCGATTCAGTAACATCTCCCCACTTGCGTTGAATATTTAAGAAAAAGAGAACTTCCAGTCCTTCAACTTCCTCCATCCTTTGGGCTAATGGGGTAAACAAAGCCCTTGTTTTTATCGATGAGTCGAAGGAGTAACTGGAAAGTAGAATGCTTTGTTTCGCCCGTTGAAACAGCTCTTTCACTACAACGGCAGTGTCGCGAATCGGTTGCTCTGGGTTCTGTTCTCCTGTCCAAACCAGCTCTGTCTTGGGTCGTTGGGCCTTCATCGTAAGCCGAGATTCCAGTAGCCATTCCAAAGAACAGAGTAACCCCGACAGAGAATTGCCATCGTCGAGAAAGGATTGAAGTTCTTTGGCTACTTCACCAGCACTTTTATCGGGCAAGAAATCTCTGAATCCCAACGCAGTAAAGGGGGGCTGCAAGCGGCCTTCTGCGACCTCTACTTTCAGCTTTTGTAGTTGGTAAGTATGTAGAAGAGGAAGAACGGAAGTCATCGAAGGATCCCTTGGAAAAAGGCGGCTCCTTGCGCTCCGACAGTATCGACGACCAAGGAACGATCGAGGTAGGTATTGAATCGCTCGCAAGATGACTCTGCGATCAAAAGACAACCGTGGCAGGAAGCTCCCTGCAAAGAGGAGTGAGTGAGTGGATCGTTGGGGCGGTGGTCAGAGCAAACAGGATCATTGGAACATAAGGTTGCTCCTTCTAAGGCTTTGTACAGGTGGAGTGGGAGGTCTTTT
This sequence comes from Myxococcales bacterium, assembly GCA_027005175.1. GTDB lineage: Bacteria > Myxococcota_C > UBA6777 > UBA6777 > UBA6777 > M3003. Next base: position 2,300 of record JALTMC010000646.1, on the reverse strand, counting down.
CCAATCTCTACGAGCCCTCCTAATGTCCCGTCATTCCCGGCGGTTCCCGTGTATAGCATGATCCCATAGCCATACTCGCCTGCAAAAATCCTCTCTCGAATGGAAGAAGCGGAGTAACCACAGCTCAAAGAAACAGAGGTGATCAGTAGGTGAGAGAGGGAGTGAAGGAGAATGTAGGGCATTCCTGGAAACTCTTGCGTCAAAGCTTCTCCTTGCCCACTTCTCCACAAGAGAAATCCGTCTCGCAATTGCTCTTCTCTAGCTTTCACCCCTGGACGCCCACACCATTCTTGCATCTTTTCTTTCGAAAATGTCAGTAAAAATCCCTCACCTAGATTTTCGATGGCTGGTAACCAGTTGACTTCATCTCCCAATGCTTTGTAATTGGGTATGACGTTGGAATCACCACTTTCAAAACCCTGAATGGGGGGAGAAAATCGAGTAAATCCAACTTGAACCACAACCTCTCGCAGGCGGTGAACCAAGATCAAGGCATCCACAACCTCCGAGAACCAGGCGGGGGCCTCTATAGGCTTGTGACGACGGGCGTGAAAGTTTCCATCGGGAATATCCTCACCGACACTATCGGGACTGGAAAGCAACGTTTCAAACTCTGCTTGCTTTAAACTAATGACCTCCTCTTCTTGACCTTCTTGTACCTTCAATAACTCCGACCACACGTCCTCACTGCTGAACCCATCGAGTGCATGTTTTACATTGTCTCGCTCTCGCTCTTCAACCAAGCGGTCAAACGACTTGACGTATTTTAAGTTGCTTTCGTAAACACGAGCGATGGCCTTTTTCAGATCCTCCTTTGCTTCTGGGATGGAGATGACTCGAATGGTATCGGAAAAGTAAGCATTGCTAGCAGAGCGAATCAGCAAACGATTTTCGTAGGCTTTTTCTGTTTTGGGGTTGATGCAGGCTTCTTGACTAAAACTTCCTAGCCAGGGGCGGTGTCCTCGACAATAACCAAGGCCCCCTTTGTGCTGAGAAACTCTCGCTTTTCCTAAAGAGTAGGATGCTTTGCAGTGGGCACAGCGAACATGCACCTCTTTTAACTCTCCACCTGAGCCTCCCTCATCCAACCAAAGTTCCCCTCGTACATTGCAGTCATTTCTCTTCTCTGAGTGGGCCAGATAGTGCCAGTTGAGATCGCTCAAGTGACCGTTGGGACAAGCCTGAACAAAACGTACAGGAACCACAGCCTTCTTCTTTCCATCTTCCCCGATGTATTTTCCGTGTCGTAAATTGCGAGCGTGTACTAATGGACGGGAACGATAACCTGGACGGCCATTTCTTGTGGTCTCGACCTCATTGTCACTCAGTTGTGCAACAAACCACTCAGGGAAAGGAAACGTTTCCACTCCTTTTCCATTTTGGTAGCTGTTTCCTTTGGGAGTGGGGGGTAGATACAAGCTTAACTCTTCCATTTGGAGCCGCTGCTTCAAAGAGCGTTCAAGGCGAGGCTCGTGGATTCTCTCTCTCTCTCCTGAAAATCTCCAGAACTCCAACCCGCCGATCAGAACCGAATACTTGGGAAGATCGACCATCGAACCAGCGCCATATGTTGTTAACAGTTGGCTTCGGCGAATGCTTCCACCCTGGCTTTTTTGAGGGCCTTTGCTCATATCTCTTCCCCTTCTGTCACTGAAAATAACTCCAGATCCTTCCTTACAAAAAGAGGCACCTCGGGTTCGACATCCCGAAGACTTCGGTACGCTTTGAAGGTACGTGCATGCTCAGGGCGTGTTTCTAAAGCGGGATCCAAAGGCATCAGTAAAAGAGGTGGTGCTTTGCCTTCTTCTTGTTGGTATTGCAACAGAGCACCCACCTTGACTTGGTGGTCAGCAAAGCGATACCAGTCATCCAGGATTCCCTTCACCCTCTCCTGTACCTTCAACTCCAATTCCTCAATCTCGTCCTTCTTTTTCGTCAGTGAACTCTTTGCCGCTCTTTTCGCAATCTCACCCACGACTTCGTTGACCTTATCCCGGAAGTTGATAAATTCTTCGGCTCCTCTTGGCGATGCCAAGGCAGGGTAGCGGTGTCGCACCAGGGCAACTGTCACTGCAGCTAACCCCCGGTCTAAGGCTCGCGGAGAAAAGGGAGTGACACTGGTTGCTTCCACATTTCGGTAAAAACTTCGATGCCATGTCTCAAAACGTTCGTAATGCGAACGATCCCGTGCTTTGTACATATTCCAGAGGGTGCTGACCAAGCCGGGACGCATCTCGTCTCGACCCACACGACTTGTACTCTGCATGCCTTCTGATGTCGCTCGGGACTCACCCAACACG
>JALTMC010000645.1 GCA_027005175.1 Myxococcales bacterium | reverse complement strand
CTTGCTGCTGAGCATAAGCCTGTTGGGGATGAGCCTGTTGGGGATGAGCCTGTTGGGCGTAAGCTTGCTGTTGAGCAGGATCGGCTTGGGCTCCGCCTTGGACTTGTTGAAGGATTGCCAAGTAAGTTTGATGGGCGTAGGCATACATTTGCTGGGCTTGCATGGCTTGTGCAGATGCTTGATGTTGTTGTTCTACTTGTCCTGTTTGTTCTGCATGCTGGTACCACTGCTGAGCTTGAGCATACATCTCTTGGGCCTGGATGGCTTGTGCAGATGCCTGTTGGTATGCTTGCCACTGTTCGGGGGTGAATGCACTTTCATCCACAGGAGCCTGGGCAGCAGCCCCATCTATTTGAGGCATCGGAACTGCTTGTTGAGCGGCCTGTTGATTGTCCCACGCAGAAGACATAAAGATCTCCGGTATTGCCTGTAATGCGGAACCAAGAATGGACCACCTGTCAGTATGGGTGATGGTTTTCCGCTTGCTGAGTTTTTCCTGACTGGAGTTACCTTAGCTTGGTGTTTGGCATCGGTCAAGTCAAGTGGATTGAATCATTCGACCTACCAACTCTATGTGGCCTGTCTGTGGGAAAAGATCCACGGCCCACAAATCTGTTAATTGCCAGCCACCTTGGCGCAATATGACAGCATCTCTCCCCAAGGAGGGGGGATGACAAGCAACATAAACGAGTGGAGCACCCATGGTGTTGGCTAGAGAGGCTGCGACCTTCGGGTGAAGCCCTGCTCTGGGAGGATCAACAACCAGGGCCGCTTTTTGTGCGGCTGATGGTAAATGTTCAAGGGCTGTCTCCATTTTTGATGCATGATACGAAGCCCATGACACGTCGTTGGATGCGGCATTTTGGTTGGCGTCTCTGATGGCCTGGGGTACTTCTTCAATACCAACAATCTGAGAAAACTGTGAAGCGAGATACAAGCCGATAGAACCAATACCACAATACAAATCATAGAGGGGACCCGGTGCGTCCCCCAAAGCTTCTCGGATAGTATCGTAAAGAATGACCGCGCCTTTTGTTGAGGTTTGAAAAAAAGACTCGATGGACAGACGAAAGGTAGTGTCCCCCAATCGTTCTTCGATCCAATCCTGGCCCCAGGTTTCACGCACTGTTCCACGAGCAACATCCGCAACACCATCATTCTCACACCACACCACCCCCACCAATGTTTTGCCCTCTGAAAGACGGGTTGCCATCAACCGTTCCGCTGCTTTCGTTACGGCATCGATCTCTTTTGGGTTCGATGTTGGAGCTGTATACAACACAATCAACAGTTGACCTGTGGCGAACCCCTCTCGAAACATGGCATGACGCCAGAAGCCTTCATGAGAGCGTACGTCCCACACAGGAGGAGCCTCTTCGTGCAGGCTGACTTGACGAAGCACTTCAAACAATCGATTGGCTTCTTCACTAATCAGCCAACAGCGATCGGTGTCTGCGATACGATCAAAGTATCCCGGTGCATGAAAGCCGAGAAAACGACCCTGAAACGGCACTCCTTCGTCAAACTCTGGCTGTGACAAGATGCGTCGGTTTCCCCATGAGAACTCCACCTTATTCCGGTAGTGGTACGCATCTTCGCTACCGCGAATGGGATGAACTCGAACATGTTCTTTCAGTTCGTCAATCGTCCAACCCAAGGGAGTTGCTACGGCTCCCAGAGCATAATTGAGCTTGTGTTGTCTTTGGACGGAGAGAGGGAGCTCTTGTAGGTTGCAGCCACCACACAAAGAGAAAGCTCCACACGGTGGTTGGACAGCCTCTGTGGGTGGCTTCAGCATCTCTAGGCGACGGGCTGTCCATTTGCCTTTGCGACGTTGTTGTGGGGCGACACGAAGGCGTGAACCCGGTGGTGCAAACTTCACATGAACAGGCTTTCCATCCGGTGCGACCCCAATGCCGACTCCACCTTTGCCTAATTTTTCAATGTCCACCTCAAAAGGTGGTGTATATTTCTTGCGCCGACGCCCCATCGTAAATCCTCTTTTGTTCGACCTTCCACCTTCTTCGGAGACCTATCCACTTCGACAGCGAGAACACCTCGACCATCAGCAGGTCCGCCTTCGACCTTCCACCTTCTTCGGAGACCTATCCACTTCGACAGCGAGCGGATCTCCCCCGGATATAGAACGTACTTTACACTATCCTATCCTGGTCTACCAGATTTAATGTCTGGTTGGATGGCTTTGACGTATTGACCGAAAGAGTTGGATCGATTAATGGTGTGTTCGTTTGTTTAGGAGCATTTTCTGCCGTGATGCTATCAAAGAGGGATACTACATACTATGCAAGAGCGGAGCCAGCCATTGTTGGACATCATGCCCTGGGGAGGGTGTCGAGTCGAGGAATTGGTGGGGAGAGTTCGTCAAGGGTCGGGTCGAATTGCGATCTCTGGTCTTTATGGTAGCTCTCTCTCTTATGTTCTGGCTCATTTGGCTGATGTCGTCTCTGAACTCCCTGTCGTTGTCGTAGCTGCGGACAGCCGTCGTGCCCAACAACACTACGATGATCTTACATTTTATCTCTCTGAAGCATCTCATCATCAACAAACAAGGGTTCTCTACTATGCGGCTGATGAGGTCCTCCCCTACAGTGAAATGATGCCAGACCGTGGGGCTGTTCAAAGCCGACTGCGCGGTCTCCTTCAACTACAACAAGAGGCCTCCCCTGTGCTCGTCATGCCAGCCTCTGCCTTGATTCACAAAGTCATGCCTCGGCAAGAACTCAGCGCACGCTCCGATCTGCTTGAAGTGGCAGAAGAGGTCGATCGAGACGATCTGTTGTTGCGTCTCGTGGAAAGTGGATACCGTCGAGTTCCCGTTGTGGAGGACAGAGGTAGCTTTGCTGTTCGCGGCGCTCTTCTTGATATCTTTTCACCCCTCTACAATTACCCTGTGCGAATCGAACTGGAAGATGAGTTGGTGTGTTCCATCCGATTCTTTGAGCCGGAAACCCAGCGTACACGTGAAGAGGTAGATGAGCTTCTTCTCGGACCTGTTGATGAAGCCTTGTGTACAAAGCAAACCTTGCGCTCCGCACGACAACGGTTTGCAGATCTGGCAGATCTGCTGGAGTTTTCGACCCTTGAAGTGAAGAAGATCCTTGAAGATCTGGGGCAGGGACTTCGACCTTTTGGTATCCAACGTTGGGTTCCTGGCTTTTATGAGTCTCTCGATACCTTGTTTGACTACCTCCCCCGACGCTCCCTTATCCTCTTTGACGAACCACACGAAATAGAAGTTGAGATTCGTCGCTACCATCAACGAATGACAGAAGAGTTTGATCGCCTCGTAAGTGAAGGGGGATTTGCTTTCCCACCAGCAGAGTTTCTTCTCACCGTTGACGAGATCAAGGCCAGGCTCCCTCGCTTTGCACGTATCGATCACCGTGCTGTTC
>JALTMC010000644.1 GCA_027005175.1 Myxococcales bacterium | reverse complement strand
TACTTTACTAAGGTGTCTTGTTGTAAGAGCAAAATTATCGTAAGTCGCGCAAAGCCTCTCCCTTGAATAACAGGGGGCAGCCCGGATTGGGTGGGCAAGGATGTCAACGGCGAGGTGCTGGGGCTAATGGATTGGCAGGGGTCAGGGGCCGAAATGTCGGGGGCTTCGGTGCTACAGCTCGACGTGGTGTTGGTGCTACAGCTCGACGTGGTGTTGGTGCTACAGCTCGACGTGGTGTTGGTGCTACAGCTCGACGTGGTGTTGGTGCTACAGCTCGACGTGGTGTTGCGAGAGCCCTGACCTTTTTTGGGTTTGTTGCTTTGGGTTGGGTACGTGGTGTGGGTGTTGTCGTGACTTGTTCCAGTGTTTTGACGATGCTTTCTTTTGGAATATAGCCTTTGTGGTAGGGAACATGGTTCATGATGAAGAAGGGTGTTCCTTGCATCTTGTGAGAGCGTCCAGCGGCCATATCTTTGTTGATAGCTGCGCGTGCTTCTTTGGATTGGATGCAAGCGTGGAGTTGATCTCCCTTGAGACCCAGCTTGGTCATCTCTTCTACCAGGCGAGCCGAGGGGATCTTTTTGCCTTTTTGGTAGAGGAAGTCGTTGGCGGGCCAAAACTTACCTTGTTTGCCTGCACAGTAGGCTGCTTTGGCGAGCAGACAAGCCTTTTTGTGGAAAGGTCTATTGATTCGAGGGTTGCATCTGTGGTCAAGCGGGTAGTGTCGGTGGTATAGGCGAATGACCTTGGAGCATTTTCGCAGAAGGGATCGCAACTCAAAGTGCGCTTTTTTACAGTAGGGACATTCGTAGTCAGCAAATTCGACGATGGTAACACGCGGTTTCTTTGCTCCCATCCAGTGATGGTTTTGGCTGTTTTCTCCGTGGGGTATCTGACTGTCGCTAACAGAGGCAGTGCAAAGTCCCTTGGGAAGCTTCACACCCTTCCATACAGCCTTCCAGTATTTGGGGTATGCGATGGCTGTGGTCACGACGAGAATACCGGCCACGAGTAGCACAGGAAATCCGCGTGGGAGCCACTGAAAGAGGGCTCTCATGCTTGCACCGATGCTGACGTTATCGCCACGTAGTACAACAATGGCGACAGCGAGTAAGACGAGGTTAACGACATAAGTCCCCATGCACTGAGGGCAGATCGCCTTAACCTCCGTAAAGGAGATATACGCAAAGAATAGACCTGCTGCAAAGCAGCATGCTGTGAGCACAAAAAGCATTCCATGAAGGGGGGAAGCATCTGTTGAGCGGCGTCGCCAGCCGAGAAGTCCCACAAACAGGACAAAGAGGTAGCCCATGAGACCCCATACAGCGGTGGGTAAGCCTGCCATCACAGCGTAGGAACTGAGTGCTACGCGGCTACAGCTGACTGTTTTGCTCGCATCACAACTTGCGGTGAAGTTGGGATTGGTGTGAACACCGATATGGATGTGGATCAGATAGGCCGTTAATCCAAGACCGATGAGTGCCAATATCACAATGGTAATCCAGGGTCCTTTGGACGGGGTCTTTTCTTTTGACATGTAACTAAGCCCTTCGTAAGCTTGGAAGAAGCTCTTGCGAAACTTCAATACGCTCTCGCGAAACTTCAATACGCTCTTGCGAAAATAGCGACGCGATTGGTTTCTTTTCCCGTGTAGAAGCAACGTCCAGCAGGTCCACCCTGATCGGCGTTGGGATAGCATCGAATGGTAAATTTCAGGTCTTCTTTGACCTTGGTTTCATCTTCGCTTGTGCCAGCCCAGTGTACTTTAAGGAAGCCGCCCTTGTCTTGTGTGGCCTGGGTAAAAGACTCTAGATCTTCGAAGCCAGTGTGAGTGTTTTCCTCGCGAAATGCCAACGCTTGGTTGTACAACCCGTCGTGAACTTCCTGGAGAAGTTCGGGGATCTTGGTGCCCAAGGACTCGACAGCCACACCAAAGATCTTGCCTTCTTTGCCTGGCAAGTGGCGTCGGGCTACGACGACGGCATTTTGTTTTACGTCACGGGGTCCAATTTCAATGCGAAGAGGGACACCGCGCATTTCCCAGTCGTTGAATTTAAAGCCTGGGCTGAGATGAGTGCGATCATCCATCTTCACGCGGATTCCGGCATTTTTGAGTGTCTGGAAGACCTGGTTCGCAAGTCCCATCACTTCCGCTTCTTCTTTGTTCTTTCGCCACAGGGGGACAATCGCGACCTGAATGGGTGCCATCTTGGGGGGAAGTCGGAGGCCTTGATCATCTCCGTGTGCCATGATCACAGCACCCACAAACCGTGTACTCACACCCCAGGATGTTGTATGAGCATACTGAAGTTTGTTGTTGTCATCGGTGTATTGGATCTCAAAGGCTCGGGCGAATTTATCACCGAGGTAGTGGGATGTGCCAGACTGTAGAGCCCAACCATTACCCATCATTGCCTCGATGGTATAGGTGTTGACAGCACCGGCGAAACGTTCAATCTCGCTCTTTTCACCAGGGATGACGGGGATGGCTGCGTCGTCTCTAGCCATCTCTTCGTATACACCGAGCATCTGGAGGGTTTCTTCCATCGCTTCTTTTTCGGTGGTGTGTGCGGTGTGGCCTTCTTGCCACAGAAACTCCATGGTACGCAAAAAGGGTCGGGTACGCATCTCCCAGCGAACCACGTTGGCCCACTGGTTGATCAGTAGGGGAAGGTCGCGATAGCTGCGGACCCAGCGAGCAAAGGTGTGACCAATAATGGTCTCTGACGTGGGGCGAACCACAAGGGCTTCATCCAAATCTTTACCGCCCCCCTTTGTGACAAGGGCAAGCTCTGGGCTAAAGCCTTCGATATGCTCTGTTTCTTTCGCGATAAAACTGTGGGGGATGAACATAGGAAAGTAGGCATTTTGATGCCCGGTTTCTTTGAATCTTCGATCGAGGCCGCTTTGAATGGCTTCCCAGATGGCGTAGCCATAAGGTCGAATCACCATGCAGCCGCGGACTGGCGAGTTCTCGGCCAGCTCCGCTTCACGAATTACATCAAGGTACCAGCGATTGTAATCTTCAGAACGAGGAGTGATTGTCGACTCTGCCATTGTTTTCTTTACCATACATACTGGCACAACCCAGGCTCTATGTATGTGGGCTGTACTGTGAGCGTTAAGCGACCTGAAACAACATCGTTAGGGTCATGTTGCAGATCAGAGAATCTATCATTCGTTACGAAAGGGAGCGATGGAGGTTCGTTGGGGCTGTGAGGTGAGCCCACGATTCGCTAGCTTGCGTTGGTGCTCCCGGGTGTAGGGAGTGAAGAGCGTTGAATAAATAGCAAAATCAAGGTCAGGAGAAAGCCTGCTACTGGAACAAAGAACTTGACGTGCCACGTTGTGGACATGGGAAGCAAGAAAGGAATGACCCAAAAGGAGAGCATTCCAACCACGCCAGGAACCAAGGGCAATAAGATTGGG
>JALTMC010000643.1:11821-12738 GCA_027005175.1 Myxococcales bacterium | reverse complement strand
TTTATGACCAGCTCTTTTACCCCGACAACCCACACATCTTCCTCGGTAGCATTCCCAGCCAGCTCCCCCAACGCTGGATCCAAACGCTATCTGAAACAGGTGCCACATTGGGACGCCTCTTCCAACATCTAGGATATATGGGACGCTGCTCCTTCGACACCCTACTCAGCGGTCCAGACCTTGAACACGCCACCCTCCACTACGTCGAATGTAACGGTCGCTGGGGTGGAACAAGTACACCCATGACACTGATGAATCGCATCTTTGGCGACTACCGTACACGTCCCTACATCGCCAAAGACTTTGACGATGAAAGACTCAAGGGCACTTCCTTTGCTCAATTTGTTGAAACGTTTCAAGACATCTTATGGGATCACAAAACAAAACAAGGCTGGGCCATCGTCTACAATGTAGGTTGCCTCTTGCCTAGCGGAAAATTCGACATCATTACACTGGGTGACACCTTCGAAGAAGCACAACAACGCCAACAGATGTTCCCATCCATCGTCAATGAAAGACTGTAAGTCAACATCAGCAAGCAGCATTCACACCCAAAGAACAGGTCCAAGCAGCTCCTCTCACCGACGCATCACATAGAGCCGGGGCACCAGCCACTCCAACCCAGAGCACCCTAACTGCAGAGATGTCGTCTTTACTTTTGAGGGGCAGTTCTTCGGGGAGCAGGTGCTTTTTTTGATGCAGCTTTGAGACGCTTCTTGAGTTTTTTCGCTTCGGGGCTGTTGGGCATCAAGCGTTTAAACTGATTGTAGTGATAGCGTGCCTGCAAGCACTTAAGCGGTTTGCGTTTGGAGGCATCCACAGCAAAGCAAGAACCTCTTGCAGCAGCCACATCGCCCAAAAGAAGGTGAGCTTTGGGAACAGACTTTTCACCTTTGTCGCGTAAGAGCTGTTGCAGA
>JALTMC010000643.1:0-11811 GCA_027005175.1 Myxococcales bacterium | reverse complement strand
GTTGCAGACAAGACCGAGCAGAAGAGTACTTTTTCGATGTGATCAGGACTTTGCACCGGGCAAGAGCTCCAAGACGCCGTCGCGCAGGAGGCTTCACACGTTTCTTTGGGTTCTCTCCTCTTCGAATAGGAGGTGAGACACGAGCTGGAACCCTTTTCGGTGTTCGGGTGACAGGCTGGGTTAACTTTGCTATTTTCTTATGAAATTCCTTAGCTTCCGGGTTCTTGGGCTGGATATCAAGCACCTTACTGTTCCATTGCATGGCAACAAAGTAGCGTTTTTCTGTCATCGCTTGTCGAACTTTTTGTTTTTGTTTAGCGGCGGCTTTGGGTGCCGTTTGTTTTTTTGCATCTTCAGCTCGCGCAAAGTAGCGGCTTTGTGTATTCACTTTGCTCAACTTCAAATACGCTTCGTACATTTTCCCCTCTGCCTGCAACTCGATACTTTCCTGAATAAGCTTGAAAAACTTATTTTCATACTTGCATCGCTTCTGCAGTTCTTCGGCTTCTTTCCAAGGGGATCGCACTTTGAGAAGACGCTCTAGAATTTCGAGCCCCCCCTTATAATTCTCCTGAGTAAACAGACTCTTTGCCAGCTTGAGCTGTGCTTCTTGCTCTTTCCGAAGAGTCTCTGCCATTCGAGAGGGTGAAGGTTCCCGCCGTGGAACCACAACATTCCTGTTCACACGGGCGCGAAGTGGTGGCAACGCATTATTGTCTTTTCCCTTCATAAACATAAAGATACCGCCCCCACCAAGGAGGACCAGCAAAACGACCATACCGATGATCATATTCATAGTTTTGGAAGGTGCTGCCGTTGCAGGCTTAGAACCTCCAGAGGATTCGGTGGAATGCTCTGGCAGCTCATCGGAGGCAGCACAGAACTTGAGTTGGACTTGGCCCAGCTCAAGAACATCTCCCCAGCGCAGATCGCAGACTTTGAACTCTTCACCATTGACCAGTACACCGTTAGCGCTGTCGAGATCGTGAAGTTGGTAGACTCCATCCTCACACACGATCTTGGCATGATGCCGTGAGATGGAGGCGTGATCGATCGCGATCTCGTTTTCCTCCGTCCGACCGATCATCACAGCAGGCCAGCTCACATCAAAAACGGTGCCCTCCTGTGGCGTGTTAAGAAGTAATAACACAGCAGGCTCAGGCTCAAGAATCTCCTGAATGTCATCTTCACTCTCAGAAATCGGAGCGATCCCAATCGGTGGTGTTTGGTCATCAAAATCTTGCTCTGATGGCATCGCCGGACGAGCACTCTGCTCTGCTTCAGAGGACTCTTCCTGAACAGAGAGATGGTAGTCTCCGATCTCAAGAAGATCGCCGGGACGCAGAGAAGAGCGTCCTTTGATCCGCGAACCATTGATCCAAACACCGTTGTAACTCTTCAGATCTTCAATCTGAACCTGACCGTTTTTGAGCAATAACTTGGCATGCCGTCGAGAGATGTTTCGCTCTGTCAGACGGATGGTATTCCCTTCTTCGCGACCAATATTAATCTGGTTTCGAATCAAAGGAACAATCGTCGTACGACCTTCATCATCTTCGATGATCAACCTGTACATTCCAACTCCTGCCTCAATAAGTTCCAAGTTCCGAATTCCGAGTTCTGAGTTCCGTCAAAAGCAAGGTTGTAGCTTTCTCGTTCGACAGAAGAGAACTCTGTCATCTGAAGTGTACACTCCATCACTTCCAAGGTTGTATTAGAACAGTTTTTGGATATCCTTGAAAGTAATAAATATCAACAAAGCGAATAATAACAGAAAGCCTACCAGGTTGGCGACCATCTCTGCACGAATGGCCCACTCTTCTTTTCCACCAAACAGCCGAATTAATTGCTGTGAAAAGAGAAACATCAGCCGCCCACCATCCAGAGCCGGGATCGGAAGGAGGTTAAAGAAAGCAAGATGAATGCTGATAATTGCAACAAAAAAGAGAAAGAACTTAGCCCCTTGCTGCACCGAGTTTTGTGCGATACGAACAATCCCAACAGGTCCCGTTAAGTTCGCTTTTTCCCGACCTGATACGATTTGTGACAATCCATCCCAGATCCGGATATTCCACAACCAAGTCTCAAGTCCTGACTTACGAAATACACCAGTCCATCCAACATTCTTGCGTGGGAAGTCGACTTGTGGGCTGAATCCGAGCAAATAATTGATCCTCCCCTTCTTATCCACAGGTGCCATTGGAACAAGCTGAGTGTAGCGTTTTTCATTGCGCTCGTAAATTACCTCAACAGGGCGGTATGTGCGTGCCCGCAGCAAAGACAGCAAGGGAGACGTGCTACCGAAAGGACGACCATCCAAGGCAACCACAGGCTGGTTATCAACCATCAGAAGCTTATCTCCTTTGCGTAAGAATTTTGCAGCTGCGGTCTTGGCTCTCACCCCCATCACCAAAACCCAGCCTGTCGGCTTCCAGACGAGACCTGCTCCACAGCGACCTTGCTTGTCTGGTGACACAGAAAATGTATGTTTCTTCTGTTTGCGCCAAACCGTCACCTGGACAGGCTTCTTGGTCTTGCTACAAACAGCCAACTTGTCCTGAATCTGCTGAAATACCGTTCGACCCGGAATGGTTCGCAATGGTTTCTTGTTCAGACCAACAAGGACATCACCCTCTTGCAAACCATACGCTTGCGATAGGCTTCCAGACTTAATCTTGACCACCCGAAGAATCGACTCTACCGCCCAGGCCACGCCGATATGATCCGAGGTCGCATTTTCATCCTTCGGAATCAACAGCTTGATCGACTTTCCACCTCGCTCCACCGCAAGCTTGATATCACGTCGAGAACGCTCCGACAAAGCCTTGCGTAAGTCGGTGATATACTTCACCGGCTTTCCATCCAGTTGCAACACCTGATCACCCACCTGCAAGCCCAACCGTGTCGCCAACGACTTGGTATGCAAACGCTTGACCGTGATCTGGTCCCACTGCGCGATCTGTAGTCCCAGAGAACCTTTCTGTTTTTTGTCCTTACGCGGCAGCGTTACAGGGTATATCTTTCCCTGACGCTTGATCGTTAATTCAACGGGCTGTTTGTTGCGTTTGGCGAAAGCAACACGCAGTTGCGCCATCGGTGAACGCATCGGCAACAGGCGAAGCTTCTTACCATCCACCGCATAAATTCGGTCACCCGGTAGAAACCCCGCACGGGCTGTCGCTGTGTGGGAGAGTTTGATCTGTGCGAGATCATCCCGAATACCCCAAAAACCAAACAAAACAACAAAGACAAAGAATGCAGTGATATAGTTAGCCATCGGGCCAGCAAAGATCATTGCAAATCGTTTTCCGGGGGAACTCTTCAAGAAGCTGCGTGGGTCCTCTGCATCTTCTTCGGCAGGGTGCATGCCCGCAACACGAACATACCCGCCCAACAGTACAACCCGGAGAGAATACTCGGTTTCGCCATGCTTGAAGAACCACAAGCGAGGCCCAAACCCGACAGCAAACTCATATACCTTCATGCCGCACCAACGCGCCACCATAAAGTGACCCAGCTCATGCAGCACAATCAACAAGCCCAAGGCTAAAATAGCAAGCAGAATACTCATTCGAAAGATTTCCCTGGTTGAAACAACCCCAAAAAAGAATGTCCATGCTCAGATCGTATCCACCTGATGACATAGCAGAGACTGCTGGCAATAAAGACGTAACGATAGCTCTAGATACAAAAAATCCACAGCTTGCAGCTCTTCTCCAAGCCACCCATCACATTCCCATACGCCGACAAATCACCCGAAACTTCCTATCGTTGGAGCGGTCTTATATTTCACTATTTCAATACACATTACTTCAGTTTTTAAGCCATTCCCTAAAAAAAGTACACCATAAACCTTGCAGTTAAGAGTACAGTTCTAGGAAACAGTCCACTCTCGTCGTGGTCTCCTGTCCTCTACCTAGCAACAACGATTCCGGGCATCTTATGCCCAACCGTCAAAGGTCCACCCATCCTCCGTCCATTTCTCCCAAAAGGAAGTAGCTCCCAAAGAAATCAGGAGGAGAACAGCGTTTGGCTCAAGAGAACAAAGTCCCACCATCAAAAGAAAACAAGTCAAACTCCAATAAGAACAAGTGCTTCCATAAGGTCCACACAAAAAATCCGCTGGAGTATGCAAAACACCATACCCATAATTGCATCAAATCGCTATGATTGCAATTCGCAAGCTTCGATCGGAGCCACGAGTTTTCGCCCGGATCATTCAAAAAACACCCTCTCATGGATCAAGGACGCATCGAATGAGTAAAAGCCGCTTCGAACATTGGCGCAACAACCTGATAAAACTCTATCCGGGACTGGGTCTGGTGCTGGTCTTTCTTGGACCCTACTTTTTCTTCCAAAGCCTCAGTTTTCTCCGCAACACCGACTACGCCGCAGGCACCCTCGCCTTCCTCTCCGGTTGGGCCCTCCTGCGTGCAGGCATAGACCTGACACGTGCCTACCTCACGATGGACTGATGACTCTCCTCCCCCCATCGGGATAGTATCCTGTCGATTCACAGACACGTGCCTACCTCACGGTGGACTCCGTCTCTTGCTTTTCCTTCGAGGTGCTTTGACTGGTCGATTCACAGACACTCACGGTGGACTGACAACTCTCCTCCCCCATCGGGATAATATCCTGTCGATGCTGGGAGGGGCTCTGGGAGCTTTGCTTGTAAGTCAGCCTTCGACTATTTGAGAAGGACTGCGGTCACACCGTTTCCACCTTCACTTTTGTCCCCAGGTCGGAAACGTTCGATATATGGGGATTGACGGCAGTAATCGCGAACAACACTGCGCAGGACGCCGGTGCCATGTCCGTGAATCAAAAGAACAGCCAGACGCTCCTGACGCATCGCTTTGTCGAGAAAAGCCTCAACCGCATCAAGAGCCTGTTCAACACGCATCCCGCGAAGATCACAATTGTTTTCACTGCTGGGAATCACACTGAAGTCATGGGTGGACTCATCAGAGACGACAGAAGATGAAGCCTGCTTTCTTGGAGATGCTGAAGGGCGTTTGGGTTGGGTTGTGGAAGAAGAGTGCTTGGGTTGGGTTGTGGAAGAAGAGCGGCGTTTGGAGCGTTGTTTGCTTTGACGGTTGGATAGAGAGCGAACATCATTTCGACTGACCCTGGTTCGCAGCATCCCTGCCTGTATAAGCACCTGACCATTGGCATCAGGGCCTTCTACAACCTCACCTTCTGCCCGAAGCGACAAGATCTTCACTTTCTGCCCAGGCTTCAGTTGTTCTTCTGTTGGAGGCTGCTCTACAGACTTGGGCTGGCTCCGAACGCGGGCCTCCCCCGCCAAGGACTCTGCCTCTTTCAATTGACGCTGTGCTGCCTGAACCTGACTCCAGTCCCCCGGATCACGTTGCAATGTATTCACTGCATCACGCAAAAGTTCACGTGCTTTGCGAAACTGCTGTCGCCAGTTCTGCTCTTCTCCACTGCGCAGACGTTCGTGCATACTGTCGATCTGCTCGCTTTTGCGCTGCTGCTCCATCACCTCTCGTTCAAGCTTGCGACGCGCCCTTGTCGCACGTTCTCGCTCTTCATACAGCTCTTGGTACTGTTGCTCCAACTTGCCGATAATTCGATCAAACCTATCCCCCGCCGGGGATAAGAGTTGCTCTGCACGCCCACAAAGAGCTTCATCCAGCCCCAAGCGACGAGCGATGTCGAGAGCACTTGAACTTCCGGGTGTTCCAATATAAAGCCGGTATGTCGGAGCTAGGTCCTCCAGATCAAATCCCACACTTGCGTTCACAAAACGGTCATCTTCATAGGCCAGCGCTTTGAGCTGTTCGTAGTGTGTCGTTGCAGCCACAAAACAGTTCTGCTCTGTGAGTTTCTCCAGAATGGATGTGGCCAAAGCCGCCCCTTGATAAGGATCGGTTCCAACCACGATCTCATCGATCAAGACGAGAGAACAATCATGGGCTTGCTCCATAATCTCGCGTAATTTAACGATTTGACCGGAGAAGGTAGAGAGATCAAATTCGATACTTTGGTGGTCACCGATATCTGTGAAGATCGCGTCAAAGAACGGAATGACGCTTCCTTGATCGGTGGGAATGGGCAGCCCTGCTCGGGCCATCAAAGCACAAATCCCCATCGTCTTTAGGGCGATCGTTTTCCCTCCAGTATTGGGTCCGCTGATCAACAAGGTCCGACCCTTGGCCCCCAATGCCATATCGTTGGCAACCACATCAACACCTTTCAAAAGAAGCAAGGGATGACGTGCTTTTTTTAGATCAAGTGAGGCGTTCTGGTCGACGGGAACCAAGATGGGCACAGTGGCATCCAACTGTTCAGCCAGTCGTACACGCGCTTGCAAGATATCAAAGTCGCGCAACAGCTCCAGATTCGCTCGAAGGACAGGCAACTCTTGAGCCGTCTCTGCGCTGAGCTTACGAAGGATACGCAGCTCCTCCTGAACCACGGCTTCTTCCGCAATACGAAGATCGTTGTTCATCGCAACCATCGGCTGTGGTTCGATAAAGACGGTCGCTCCACTCCCTGAGCTTCCATAGACAATACCTGAAACTTTGCTGCGCTCTTGGGCTTTCACGGGCAGAACATAACGGTCTTGACGGAGAGTGTAATACGTGTCTGTCAATTGTTTACTGTGACTGGAGAGGTAGTCTTGCATCTTGCGTCGAATGCGGTCGTGACAACGACGTGCTTCTTCGCGCAAGGCTCCCAGCTCCCACGAGGCGTCGTCTCGCAGACGACCCCCTCGATCAAACGCGCCTTCAATGGAGCGACGCAAACGAGTGAGAGGTCGCAAAAGCTCTGCCCGTTCCCACAAAGAGGCCAGGAAGGTTTCATACTCTGCCACAAATCCACGGGTTTTGGCAGCAGCATTCAACAGGTCAACGACCCCCATAAATTCAGAGGCGTCCAGAGAGGCCCCCTTCTCTAAACGAACAAAGGCGGGACGCAAATCAGGCATCCCACCTGCCGGCAAGCTTTCCCCCTGCTCCATCATCAGTCGCAGCGCATCACCCACTTGCTCTAACTCGCGCTCCGCTTCTGTACGAGTCGCAAAGAAAGGCAAACGTTTGGCGTATGCCTTCCCCCACACCGTACGACACAATGTCGAGAGAAACTCTGTAACATGAGACCACTCTAAGGCTTCCAACGAGTCCGCACCAAACAGGTCGTAGGATGGATCCCAAAGCGGGTCTTCCTCTTGCTCCACAACCTGCAAGTGTTGGGTGGATTCAGAAGGTTCACGATGCTCCGCCTCCATCGCAGAGGCTTCTTCTTTAACTCTATCTCGACTCATCGCCAGACTCATGATGTTTCTCGTATCTTTGTATGGGATTGGCTCAGACCGGAAAGGGATCTACCCAGTCTGGCAGGATTGGACGCACGAACCACCAAACAGGTTCAGTCCTCCACACAAAAACAAACATGTACAACGGATTGGATTAGGCTGTTGTTTGGACCAATCAGCCCAAGAGAGGAAGAACATAGACCCGAGACTCACGGCTCGTGATCGGTTCCTGATTAATCCTTACAGGTCAGAAAGCGACCTGTAAGACCACCAGGAACGTGGGTTTCAGGATTGAGACAATCAATCGTATTAACAGAGGTGCGGTTGCAAATATCCAACTGACAAGCTGTAAATGTCCGTTGCAAATATAGATCCAGCTTAGCTCCCTCGGCCGACGAGCCCAACCGACAACGCTTCTTCACTTCCTGAAAATAGCGTCGGCATTGATCCGCAGCGCAACCCATGTCCAGGGTCCCCAAAGAGGACAAACTCACGAATAATAAAAGACTTATACAAATACGACGCCATCTCTTCCAGAGCCAAAGCATACAACGCTCCTGTTTCAACAAACCAAATGCATCCAAGTGCGTTTGCTAAAAGAACGTCAACCGAACCATTTGTCAATGGGGCTTTCGCCCCACTCTGAATTCCTTCCAAGTTTTACAAAAAAATCACCCTTCCCTTTCATTGGATCGAGGTACAATGAAAGCTGTTACAGGTTTTCTTTGAACCCCGTCGTTGTAAAAAGAACATCGATCATCCAAGAAAGAGAGTGAAATGCTCAACAACAGATTGGAAATGCGCCGCAAAGAGCTGAAGAATCAACTGGAGCAAATGAAGCCACTGAACTCCACAGAACAAGGGTACCTGCGACGAATGATGGAGCTATTGGATGGGGAGAAAGATCCCTTCTCACGCCATCACTTTACCCCTGGGCACTTCACCGCAAGCTCCTTTGTATTGTCTCCCGATCAACGCTCGATTCTGCTCATTTATCATGGAAAACTTCATCGCTGGCTGCAGCCCGGTGGTCACATTGACCCCGATGACACAAGTGTCGAGGCCGCTGCCCAAAGAGAAGTTCTCGAAGAGACTGGAGTGACGGAGCTACACCTCCACCAACAGGGAATTTTCGATATCGACATCCATGAGATCCCACCGTTACGTGATGATCCCGGCCACGAACACTTTGATGTTCGCTTTCTTTTTCAAGCCACATCCACCATCATTAAAGCTGGCTCAGATGCCAAAGATGCACGCTGGACTCTTGTTGAGGATGTCAACGAAGTGGAATCTGATCCATCGGTGATGCGAGCGATTCAAAAATTAATCGGAACAACCTGAGGATTCATCTAGGGCCTCGCTAGCCGGAAACCCCTGACTTCAGTCGAGGGTCGTATGACTCTCGGATGGATTGGTTGCGTATCTTGTGGGCGAACGGAAGTGATCAGCTAGCGACTATCAAGAGTGAGAAGTCGGCTGGACTGGTTGTGTATCTTGTGGGCGAACGAGAGTGATCCGCTAGCGACTATCAAGAGTGAGGAGTTATGCGACAGTGGGTAGGGCGAGGCTTGCTTTGAGTTCATCTTCTTCAAAACGTCGTGTGCGTTCTTTGAAGAGCGCGATAAGTTCGTCGCGACTGAGGGGGTTCTCTTTATCGAGCTGGACATAGTGTTTGGCGAGTTTGTTGTAGTTTTTGAACATAAGAAAGAACCAAACCATAAAAAAGTCGATGCCTTCAAAAACGATGGCACCTTCTTTGGCATAGGTTTTGATGTTGTCTTCAAATTCAAGAGGGTGGTCCGTCCAGTGACGATTGGCTTTGAGATGATGACTGATATGATAGCCATCGTTAAACGCTCGTCGGTTGTAGCGACAATTGATGCAGGTGATGCTGTTGCGATAACAGTTGTTAGGAGCGTCATGATCAAGAAATGCGTGTTGTCCCCAGTTGCCAGCCATCATCACCAAGCGCGTGAAGAAGAAGGGGATAACAAATACGACAAGGGTAGCCTGCCAGTTGACAAACAACAGGACAATGACAGTCAAATAGAACCCAATCTCTCCTACAAGCATGTGTCGGATCATCTTGAACCGTCCACGTTGGCGCATATAGGTCGAAAGTTCAAAGACAATTCCAAAAAAGAAGCGCAGGTGGTACCGCATAAAGTCGACGAAGCTGTCACGCTGGTACTGCATGGTGGAGCTGAGATCATGTGGCATATTGTTCTCTGGGTGATGCATACCGATATGGTGTGCATAATAGGTCTCTGGAGATTCCCCCAAAAAAGGCCCCAATACCCAGGGGATATAGTGATTGAAGAACTTGTATTTGCGTTTAAACAAGCTGCGGTGGCTGGTATTGTGCAGCATCAAAATATATCGATCAAGGTAGAAAAACAGAGTCAAGGTGAGATAGATCGGAGCCAACCACCACCGAAAGACACCTGGAACAAAGAGTGCAATCGCGAAGGGGATAATAAATACAGTAATTTGCAAGCACAAATACATAAAAGGTAGATCACGGGGATCGTTAATTAGCGACAGAAAGAAGCGATCCAAAGCATGATATCGCTCCTTTGGCACATAAACCGGATCTGTGGTGATACGTTGTTGCTCAGACATAACAATCGACTCCCAATTAACTCAGACATCATTCAAGGAAAAAGAAAGATCCCGTTGTAAAACGAGCAAGTGACAAAACACGTTATGGGGTGAGAAGTCAAGAAGCTGTGTTTCAAATTCAAGCAAAGATCGATATTTGGTAAGCGAGAGAGAAGCAACGGAGCAGTTCGTATGTTGGTGGGGATTGGGCGCTAGCGTTGGATTAGAACAACCGCGAGTAAAATCACAAGAATAGCCACAACCACACCCAAAATAATATTCAGCTGAGCTTGTTTGGACAGTGTCGCTCTGGGGGCATCGATGTCTGGACGAGACACATTGGGAGCCTTGATAGCACCAGCTTGCTCCTCCCCCGATGCTGTCAACAAGTTCTGGATCTCGTCCGGGGAGAACTGAACCGTTCCAAAGACGCTGCGCACCTTTTTCCCACCAGCATCTTCTTCTCCAGCACCCAGCAGATGCTCAGGCATACCACCAGCTCCAGAGAAGATCACTCGATACTTACCCAACTGCACTTCATCTTGATCATTGAGTTCGCTCTCTTGAGCGATCTTACTGTTGTTCAAGAAAGTACCATTACTGCTACCGTTGTCACGGAGAAAAAAGCGACCACCACGATATACTATCTTGCAGTGTTCTCGGGAGATACCAATATTATCAATAAAGAGATCACAATCCGGGTCACGCCCCATCGTGATTTCAACTTTCGATATATTAATACGCTTGATCTCTCGATCTTTAAGCTTCAAGATCAATTCAGCCATTACATCTATCCTTCCACAAGATTGAGTACACCGCATATATACGTGATCGAAAATTCACACGTCAAGTCTCTTGTACATCGAGCCACGAACGAAGATCGAAGGAAAAGGACAGTTCTAGCCGATCTTGCAACCGAATCAAGCCGAGTGGTGCACGATACGGTTTAATATTAAGGGCCCGATGTGAAAGTTCCACTCTGCCGGAAGCCACACCTTCATGCAAACTCATGGCAAAACGAATCGGAATACTTGTACGACCCAAAGACAGAAAACCTTGCACCTCGGCTTCTTCCTCTTTTCGCACAACACTCCCCTCAAAGAGAATATCATCTGGCAGCTGATTGCAAATATTTTGGTGAATTTCTGCCTTATCTTTTGCAGACAATGAATCTGGCTCTTTCACAAAAAAACTGTCTTTATCAATCTTTACAGACACATGCCAATCCTTGTCGTCGTCATACTCTACCGAGATAGAGAACTCTCGAATCGCAAGTAACAAATCGTGTCCCATGCGAGACAACAAACCTTCTTTCCAGGTATTGAGCCGCAGCCACCCGTCTTTCGATTGCAACACAAATGCGGACATACGAATTACCGACCTTGCTTGTTATATCGTTCCAACACAAAAAAATTAGAGAAAACCCGCGCTGGTCCCAACGCAAGATAAGCTTTCCCCAACAACAGATCCGAATTTTCCGGTTCAACCTGAACCAAATAGTCACGCAAAACCACCGAAGGGTCCCAAATAGGGTTGTCCGGCCCACTCGAATAATCTAACAATAACGCATGTGGGTGGAAGTTGTCCCGTGCTCCTTGGTCAACAGGTGACACCAAATAATACCCATGCTTCTTGGGCTCCAATTCATTGGGAAGTGCCAAATGTGGCTCTATCAACGCATTCTGACGCACCACCACATTGTACCCATACATATGCCCCTCCCGATGAGCCCCCGGCTGTCGATAAAACCCCTTCTTAAACTTCTGAAATCCCAACAACCGCGTCACCGGTGCCATATTCCAACCCCGAAACTCCCAACCATCAAGTTCATGAAAACCCGGCGTAACACCACGCGCAAAGATCTTCTCTAGTTCGGCATTCCCCGCCCGAGCCAAACGATAAAACGTCAAATACCGATGACG
>JALTMC010000642.1 GCA_027005175.1 Myxococcales bacterium | reverse complement strand
TTCATGGATATGACCCAGCCCCACATAACAAAATCTCTCATCAAAGATCCTGGGAGAGATCCCCCCCAACACTTCAATCAGATGAAGAGGAGTATGGTAAGCACCTTCCTCTTCTTTGGGCTTGTAGTGCTCTTTTGAATAACAGGTCAGATGCCCAGTCGTTACGATAGGCACACCAGGGTAACGGCGTTCTACCCTATCCGCCATACTGGAATACAAGATGGTGAATCGTTCGTTTAAATCTTTGCTTATTTCATCAGGGCGACGACCCGTCGTACGCACTCCCAAGTGTGATTCATGAATGTATGGCATCGCTGCAATCACCAGCCCAACATCACCGTCTTTGTCGTAAATAGGACAAAGATAGTGCTCCCACCCCATGTTCTCATCCGCCATCCCCCCCACAACATAAACTCGCAACATCTCCAAAGCATCACGTGGCGCATCCAGCCGCGACGCTGAATCATGATTACCACCCACAACCACGATCTGCTGAAGCTTGGTCTCCAAAGCACATCGTGCCAAAAACTGATAATACAAACGCAGACTGCGTGCAGCAGGTTGAGCAGTGTGAAAAACATCCCCACCGTGCAACAACACATCAACCTCACGCTCCACCAATAAGTCAAACAACCAGTCCAGGAAGAGTTTGTGCTCTTCTTCACGAGAAGCCTGCTCCAAGCTCACACCCAGATGCCAGTCCGATGTATGTAATATTCGCATGTTTAAGAATTCCAAGTTCTAACAGGGCCGGGCGGTGCTCCACTCGCACAAGTTCCAAGCTGCGTCTCAAGTCAACACATCTACCGTGTTTCCGAAGGCAAACGTATACCTCAGAATCGACTCCGACGCAAAGGGCGGTAGCAGACACATCGGTCTGCCCCTACATGTTTTTACGATCGCACGATGTGTGTTCTCCCGATGTGTGTTGTTGGATAGGCAGACACATCGGTCTGCCCCTACATGTTTCTACGATCGCACGATGTGTGTTCTCCTGATGTGTGTTGTTGGATAGGCAGACACATCGGTCTGCCCCTACATGTTTCTACGATCGCACGATGTATGCTCTCCTGGTGGTTGCGTTGGGTAGGGGCGAACCTGTAATTTTTTTACATAACAAGATCAATCTATTGAAATGGGTTGACTCACACACTGTTGGGACCCCGTTTTAATAATTTCCCAGTCCAATTTCCTTATGTTTTCTTTTAATGGTATGTCCAACACAGTTCAACAGCCAAAAAAAGGAGGGCAAGTCTTTTGATCACAGTAGAGCATTTGGTTTATGAGTACCCGACCAAGCGCGCTTTGCACGATGTCTCTTTTGCCATTGAAGAGGGGAGCATCACAGCACTCGTAGGTCCGAATGGTGCGGGAAAAACAACGTTGTTGCGATGTATGGCGGCACTGGAACCACCTTTCTCGGGACGTGTCTTATTGCACGGCATGGATACGGTAGAAGAGCCCCGCAAAGTTCATGAGAATCTGGGATATCTTCAGGATTTGTTTGGCCTGTATGATACGCTGTCTGTGCAGCAATGTCTGACCTTTGCAGGTCTGTCACACAATGTGTCACGAAGTGATATTAAACAACGTGTTAAGGAAGTCGCCATCCAACTTGGACTGGCCGACCGAATGGAGATGAAAGCGGGCCAGTTGTCGAGAGGATTGCGCCAGCGTTTGGCGATTGGGCAAGCTATTATTCACCATCCTAAGATCCTTTTATTGGACGAGCCTGCTTCAGGCCTCGACCCCGAAGCCCGAGTTGACCTGTCCACTCTGCTTCTCCAATTGCGCTCGGAAGGCATAACCCTCGTAGTTTCGTCTCATATTTTGGCAGAGTTGGAGGAGTACTCCACCCACATGTTAGTGATCCGAGATGGGCGAATCGAGCAGCACCAAGGTATCAAAGAACTGCAAGAGGAGAGGCGCAGAATTCAACTTCGTTGTTGCGAAACCCCCGAACATTTGACAGCAGCGTTGTCCGCCCTTGACACCATCAGCGATCTACACACCGATGGGATGACACTTCGCTTTCGCTTTGCAGGAGATCGACACGAGCAACATCAGCTACTCAAGCGATTGTTGGATGCGGGTTATCCGATTTATGAGTTTGGTGAAGTGGTGCAAAACCTTCAGGACATGTACCTCGAAGGCACACGCAATGAGGGGGCAAACCCATGATACAAAATCCCGAATTTCAACGAAACACATGGCTGGAGTTGACACCTCAGCGCATGATGGTTGTCCCTGTATTTCTCGTTGTGATCCTCTTGCTTTGCTACACCACACTCAGCGGCCATCGAGCCCATATGACAGCAGCCATCGTATCCCTCGCAGGCTTCGGTGCCTTCACCATCCTGTGGGGCAGCTTTCAAGTATCACAAGCTCTTGTGCTGGAGGTAAACAGCAATACTTGGGAATTTCAACGCATGTCATCGGTGGATCCCTGGCAGATGTCGTGGGGCAAGATCTTTGGCTCAACGATTTTTCATTGGTACGGTGGCCTTCTCTGTCTGATCGCTTACCTCGTCACCGCACTGGCCGCAGGCTGGTCTCAGATACTCTACACCACACAGCTCATGCTGGGCATCGCCGTCCTTGTTCAGGCTTTTTCTTTTTTGGCGACCCTGCTCACCTTGCGTAAACGCTCCGAACTCAAAGTTCGTCGTATCGGCTTAGTGCGAATAAGCCTCTTGTTTCTTGTCGCCTACAGCCTCGGTAATTCCTTCTTTTCCGTATCTCGCACTGTGGCAAATAGCAGCGTCAACTGGCACAGCTTTGTCTTTCCTACGAGGCAATTTATCCTTGCCTCTCTCTACGTGTTTGTGCTTTGGGGCTTGCTCGGTGCTTACCGCGTTATGCGCAAAGAGCTGATGTATCAAAATGCACCATGGGTCTGGATCGGCTTTGTCCTGTTTGTGATGGCCTATGCCTCTGGATTTCTCAACAATATACAGACCCTAATTCCCAAGCATAGCACGGGCACGATCCGTCAAGAGTTTATCCACTCTGCCACATTTTACAGCAAGTTTTTGCTATCCTTTGGAATCGGTGCATTGCTAAGTTACTCTGTCACTTTTCTAGAGCCCAAAGACCCTGTCGTATTCCGACGATGGTTTCACGCCTTTCGTGCACAACGATGGGGAAAGTTACTACAGATCACACCCGCTTGGGTTTATACCCTCATCATCACATTTCTCGCCTTGGCTGTTGTACTGTTTTATCCACTCCATCTCCCCAAAGGAGATATGATTGTATCCAAAGCCAAACTTGGCTTTCTCTCCTGTGGATTGTTCCTGCTTCGAGATATCGGCGTGATCGTACTGCTCAGCTTCTCGATGCGTCCACAACGCGCAGATATGATGGCGACCCTTTATCTGGTCCTATTTTGGGGAATGTTACCCTCACTCGTCATCGCCGCCAAAGGTCAAGAGATCCTATTTGTACTCCTCCCCTCTTTTGACGGCAGCCTCATCAAAGCAGTTATCCCTCCGCTTGTGCAAGTCGTGATCGTCTTCCTGCTCTGCCGCTCCCGATGGCAAGAAACATTTGCCAAACAAGCTCTTGACTCCCAGCCCTAACCTATCATTTTGACAAGCATCCAACATCGTTCCACGATAGGAATAGTGGACATGGACACGGATCCGCCGGGTCCGCATCGTGATGGGTAGGAAAGGAGACTCCTCCATGTATCTCTTGGAGTCTGCCTTTCGTGCTTCACCGGGTCCACATCGCTGTGGATAGGAAAGGGGAAGCTCTCAATCTTGTGATGACATCCACAGGAGTCTTGGTGTCACTTCCATCATTGTCACCCCCCAGGAGTAGCCCACTCCAAATCCCACAAGCATAACTCTCTGTCCAGGCTTGAGACGACCCTTCCGAATAGCATCTTGAAGTGCGATTGGGATGGTAGAGGAGACCGTATTTCCACTGTATTGAAATGACAAACAGAACTTATCCTCCGGAATTTTCAAACGCCGACGAAGATGATTTAACATGTACTGATTGGCTTGATGAAAGACAAACAGATCAAAATCATCCATCGCAAGCGACGTTTTTTTCAGGAAGTCGTTGATCACTTCAGGGACGACACGCAACGTAAATGCAAAGATCTCAGCGCCGTCCATAGATAAGTGTTCAGGACTTCGTGTATTCCCCTGGTCATCCGTTATCGCGAGAGCTGTCTCCTCGGAGAGTGGCTGTCGGCAACCCCCCGCAGGGACGATGAGATTCGCTCCTCCACTCCCATCGGTTCCAAACAAAAAAGGACCGATCAGGTGAGAGTTCGAGTCGGTGTCGATGGCGCGAATGATAGAAGCCGCTGCCGCATCGCCAAATAAGATACGAACACTTTTATCGCCGGGGTGAAGAAACTTGCTGTATGTTTCGGCAGTAAGAAACAAGAGATTGGAGGCTTGACCGCTCTCAATCAATCCTTTTGCAAGGCTCAAACCATAGATATATCCGGAACAACCGAGGTTGATATCGAGTGCTCCGACCGAGGTCGGAATACCCAATCGATGTTGGAGTAAGCAGGCTGTGGTAGGCAACCTATAGTCTGAAGACTGAGTGCATAACAATACAAAGTCAATCTCATCAGGCGAGCATAAACCTTGTGCAAAGAGCTTCTCTGCTGCCAGCACAGCCAGATCGGAAGCACACTGCTCGGGCCCAGCCACACGACGTTCCGAAATGCCCACCTTCTTCTCGACCTTGGAGATATCCCACTTGGGAAACTCCTGAGCCAGATGCTTGTTGGATACGATCTTGTCAGGCAAATAATACGAAATGCCCTGCAATGCCGCTCGTTTCATGGGCTAGCCTCCCGTCAAAATCCACGACAGAGAGATCCTATGTCTCCCATAACTCGTGACTTATTCTATTCTTGGAATACGTTTGGCTGGCACGCCAAAAACCGTTGTGTTGGCAACCGCACGCCGCAGGACGGTACTTCCTGCCCCCACCCGAGCGAAGTCACCGACTTTGGCTCGGGGCAAGATCACCGCGTGTGACCCAAGAAACACACCTTTCCCCAAACTCGCTCCACCTGTAACATCACAATGAGAGTTCAAGGTAGAACCATCTCCCACAACAACATCATGTCCAAGTGTAGCTCCAACATTGACAATGACATGCTTACCAACTGTTACATTCGTCGTAACAACCGTGTTTGGGCACAGGATGGAGCCCTCTCCAATATGACAATGTAGGCCCATCACAACAGTGGGATGAATAAGTGTAGCAAAGCTCCCACCGCGCTCCTCCAGCATCGTACACAAACGCAATCGAGTCGCAGGATGACCCACGGCACAAAGCAAGAGGTCGCCCTCGGAAGGCACAAAAGAGTTGGGATCTCCCACCACAGAGGCATTCACCCCAAAACCATTTAATGCTTTGACGTTACCATCCAAAAATCCTGCGATCTCCCACTCCGGCGACTGCTGTTCTTTGCAGTGCAATGCCCAATTTAAGACCTCTCGACCAAAGCCACCGGCCCCTATGATATAAAGCTTTTTCATCAAGTCCTACCTTTTGAAGCAAGAGTGAACCCACCGTCAACAACCATCGTGGTGCCTGTGATCCAACGTCCCGTGTTTGCGAGTAAAAAGGCAGCAGCTTGTGCAACATCCTGTGGTGACCCCTGCCCCAACAAGCCCAGCCCTTTTGCAGAAGCCCCTGTGGACATGGGACCCACAGCCAAACCATTAACGCGAATGTTCTCCCGAGCCAGCTCCAACGATAACGCTTTTGTCATCGAGTGAATCGCTCCCTGACTTGCAGCAAAGGATGCTTGCTCTTGGGAGCCCTCTAGCCCTTCCAAGGACAAGAGAAACACAAGCCCACTTGACTCCGCTCGCACCTTCTTATGACGCAAACCTTTTGCCAAAGCAAACGCCGGATATATCGACTGTTGCATCACCTCTCGAAAGGCAATCGACGGAACGTATTCCGAAGTCACTCTTCTTTTTGGTGATTCGACCTCCTCCGCAAAACAAACGCCATCCAGGACACCGATCTCTCCGGCCAAGGAACGCAACCAGGCCGGAATCTCATCAGCCTGCCCGGCAGGGTATGCCACCGCGTGATGTCCTTCCCCAACAAGTAACCCCATGGTCTCTGTCAAAGCCTTCTGCTGTGCTGCTGCAATCACAACGGAAGCACCCAGTTGACTCAACAACACTGCCACGGCCTGACCCAATGGCCCCTCTGCTCCCACAACAAGAATGCTCTTGCCACACATATTCATGGGATTTGTTCTGGGCTCGGAGTTCCAAGTCTTATTGAGCAAGATAGCCACCATCGATAACCAAGTTCGTGCCCGTGATCCAGCGACTGGCATCAGAGAGCAGAAAAGCGATGGCATTCGCGACATCTTCAGGGCGACCAAAGTCTAATGGATGCCGAGAACGAAAAGCCTCAAATTGCTCATCTGTGAGAGACTTTTGAAGCTCCTTGAGAGAGCCTGTTAAGATCTGCGCAGGAGCCACACTGTTGACTCGGACCCCTGTCACAGCCAGCTCACAGGCAAGCGATCGCGTGAGTGACTCCACGGCACCTTTGCTAGCACAATAAGCAGCCAACCCTGGCTGCCCTACACTTCCCGAGACCGATGATAAAAAGACAATGCTACCCCCCTTGTCACGCCCAACACCCTGTTGTTGAAAGCCTCGAACCAGAGCAAGTCCCGCCTCTACTCCGAGTGTCATCACAGACTCAAACTCTTTTCCTTTGAGAGATCGTATCGACCGAGTACGTTGTATCGCAGCACTGTGAACAAGACCATCCAAGGTACCATTTTTCTCTGTGACATCCCGAATCATCGAAGGGATCGCTTCTGTATTCATCAAGTCAAAGGGAACAACAACAGATCCTCCCACCAAAGAGTCGGCCAGTTTTTGTAAAACTTCCGCTCTTCGCGCCACAAGAACAAGACGAGCCCCCAGCTGACTGAGTAACTTTGCAGAAGCTCTCCCCAGTCCGGCAGAGGCACCTGCGATGAGGATTGTTTTGCCTGTCATATCCAGGGGATTCAACATGATGCTATCTCACTCCCTTGGGGAAAGAGTTGGAAGACCTTGGGGAAAGAGCGGGAAGACGTCATAAAAACCTTGAAATGATGATGAAACATGACGCTATCTCACTCCCTTGAGGGAAAAATGGGAGGATTCGACCTCTATTAATGCAGGCAGCACCATCGGTGCAGCAGTCAGAGCCACAGCTCCCCAAGACCAACCCACACCAAAGCCAACCAACAACAAATTCATCGACGAGCGCGACAGAGAGCCAGCTAACTCTGTAGTGATCGCCAGGGGGATTGAGGCGCAACTTGTGTTGCCAAACTGTTCCAAATTAAGGTGCATCTTCTCCAAGGGTAGCTTCATACGTTTGGCCAAGTGACGCAACAAAAACGCATTGGCCTGATGGGGGACAAAAGCGTCGACGTGCTCGATATCCCACTCTGCCAATGCAAGGGTTGTTTTGACCAGATCTGGAATCTCTCGCAATGCAAAGGCAAAGACCTCTGCGCCATTCATTGACAGATCTTCATCACTGCGAATACTCCCGTCACTTTGCTCTTTTCGAACCTCTGTCGATTCTGTGTGCGGCTGACGAAAAGAGCCAGCAGGAATCATCAAATGCTCACCCCCTGTTCCGTCCGTACCAAGAGAAAACGACAGCGATAAAGCCTCGGGGACAAACTCCA
The DNA here is from genome assembly GCA_027005175.1 of Myxococcales bacterium. Taxonomy (GTDB): domain Bacteria; phylum Myxococcota_C; class UBA6777; order UBA6777; family UBA6777; genus M3003. Next base: position 5,051 of record JALTMC010000642.1, on the reverse strand, counting down.
ACGCCGTTGCAGTCCCAGCGTCTCCAAACAACGGAGCGGTAGAGCGATCCTCGGGAGAGACAAATCGACTGGGTGTATCTCCTACCAAAAGCAACAAACGCTTAACAGCACCCCCCATCAAGAACTGTGAGGCCATCCACAAACCATAGATATAGCCAGAGCAACCAAGGTTGATATCCAACGCAATACAGTGTGATGACAGTGACAATCGCTCATGCAGAGAACACGCAGTGGCAGGCAAGACATAATCTGGAGTTTGCGTCACAAAGAGAAGAGCATCGATCGATGCCTTGTCCCATGCCAACTCCTGCAATAGACGTTCCGCCGCAACCTCACATAGATCCGAGGAGCAGAGCACCCCAGCAACCCGACGTTCACGTACACCAACCCGCTTTATCAGCTTCTTGGTCGCTTCCTCACCAAAGATATCTGCCAAACTTTCCGCCGTCTGTATTGTTTGAGGAACAGCCGATGCTATCCCACGCAACCCAACCCCAGACACTTGATGACTTACCATGCTTGGACCCTTCTTGAACCTAAAGTGGGCATGCAATCCCGTTCCTTTAGGGCCGAGTAGTTCACGAAATCACTCCACATCGTCAGGTAGAAAAGACACTCTAACGCCAGACTCACCTCTTAGCCTGTGACTTTATCACCAAGCAAAGCCATCAGATCTGCAACAGTTTCACAGGCAGCGATATGCTTCGGCTGTAGAACCATTTCAAAGTGCTCATCCACGAGAGCAAGAAACTCCATGACAGCCAAAGAGTCCCAAGGCTCTAAGTCTTTCAGTGCCTCCTTGCCCGTCAAAGAATCCGGCTCTTCTTCCAGCAACTCACCCAACAATCGTAAAAAATCTTGTTTGGTCACGCAGTCCTTCCTCCACCGATGTGCATCGACAGCAAACGAATGGATACATCAAGCAGCCCCTTGCTCCTCAGGACAACACTCAAAAAGTGTCGTTGGAGACAGGCTCCCAATGTAACAGTCCATGAGCAGGACATCAAGCTTAACACCGTCCCCTATCACAAGGCCGGAACATTGCGATCTGATTTTAAATTGGCAATGGCTTTGTCAAAAGATTCATTGGTTTGTGTCATATAGCGAGGGATACTCCGATTAATTCGTCGAACCAATCCCGTCAGAGCCTTGCCACTGCCAACCTCAACAAAGGTATCGACACCTTCAGAGACTAACTTCTCCATACAAGCCACCCACCGGACAGTACCTGTGATCTGTCGCACCAAGGAATCTTTAATAACATCTCCTTCGAAAAGCAGCTCTGCATCCACATTGTTGACAAACAAGCTCTGTGGAGACGCAAAGGGAAGTGGTGCAAGAGCCTTCTGGATCACTTGAGCTGCAGAAGCCACCAAAGGTGAGTGAAATGCACCACTCACTGTGAGAGGAAATGTGCGTTTGGCACCCTCTTCTTTCGCTTTTAAACAAGCGGCTTCGACAGCCTCTGTATCACCCGATATGACAATCTGTCCAGGTGAATTCACGTTGGCAGAGACAACCACCTTGTCACCACTCACCTCTGCACAGATGGCCTCCACTTCTTCCTCCATCAATCCAACAATAGCTGCCATCGCTCCGTTGCGTTCTCGCCCCGCCGCCGCAAAGGCCTCACCACGTTGTTGCACCAGACGCAACCCCGTCGAAAAGTCGAAGACACCCGCAGCATATAACGCAGAGTACTCACCGAGAGAATGACCCGCAACAGCCGCGGGCACCACCCCCTCTGCCCGAAGAGCTTCAAAAAGAGCAGCACTCACAACAAACAAAGCCGGTTGTGCATTCTCTGTTTTTTTAAGCTCCTCCTCAGGACCTTGAAAACACATCTGAGACAGAGAAAAACCCAAAAGCTCATCCGCTCTCCGAAAAAGCTCTCTGGCGAAAGGATATCGCTTTGCCACCTCGAACCCCATACCCACGGTCTGACTACCCTGGCCTGGAAACAAAAAACCAACCCTAGTCATGCCATTCGCTCCTTCCTTCTCCATCTTTCAGAGAATAGGGCCATGTTACCTCCTATCACAGATATCAACGTGCATCCATAACATCCACTTTACATACAAAGTGGTGAGAAGTCACCCTATAACTTGACGCAAATCAAATCTCAGAGAGCTTACATTTTTATAATAAGAGGGTGGAGATTTAAGTACCCTGAACACAACAACAACAAACAAGAAGAAAGGTTAGATCAATGAAGAAAGTTGCGGATCTGATGTCTTTGGATGTGCACACATTATCCTCCGAACACCTGGCATATCATGCGTTGATCAAGATGCAGGAGAATCAACTTCGCCATATACCTGTCGTCGATGAAATGGGGGAGCTGTTGGGAATTGTATCAGATCGCGACCTTAAGCAGCAACTCCAAAACTCCTTTGATCGGGAGGATATCCGCTCCACTGACATGGAGTGGATGCTCAAACCATTGTCTGAGCTTATGACAAGAAATCCCGTAACAGTACGTCCCAGTGATCCTGTTCTGGAAGCTGTTGTGATGATGTTGCGCCACAAGATATCCAGCGTCGTTGTTGTGCCTTTAGACAGCAACAAGCCCGCAGGAATTCTCACCGAAACAGACCTGCTTCGACTGCTCAGCCAATTCCTCGAAGGTGAGTATGAGATAGCTTCCACATCGAAGAAAGCTTAAGTGCAGAGAGATTGGTTGAGTAAAGAGCCCCAAGCCCAAGAGGTGACAGGGAGAGTATGAGATAGCTTCCACATCGAAAGCTCAGGTGCAGAGAAGTTAGTTGAGCAAAGAGCCCCAGGAGGTAACAAGTAGGGGAATGGTTGTGGAGACGGAGGTCAGTCCAACAAAGTTTCCTTTGGAGAGTTGGGCATCTGTAGAAGGTAGAATGGCACGCATTGCTTTGAGAGAAAAGTTTGGATCCGAAGAAGGATCTCGTCCTGCGACCTGCATCGAGAGGAAGAAAGAGCCTGCGCTCTTATTGACGATGCTATGCCCTGCAAAGGTCGAGTTTTGAACAATTCGAGAGATCTGAAGCAATCCTGGCTGAAACGCTAGATGTACTCCCATGCTCATCGTATTTGGCCCAATCCCCCGATAGCGATGGTACTGGTAAGGTTCCTTTGTCACTCTGTCTTGAAGCATCGGCACAGTGTAGTGAAGATCACCACATAGCTTGGGATTTGCCGCATAAGCATCATCCGTGGGTGGATCTTCCAAGGAGGAATTACAAATACCATCCGTATCGCAGCATTTGAGGGGATTCTGAGCAGGTTTAACATAACCCAGGACCTTATGGTAGTAATGCACAGTCTCCCTCGACATTAAGGCATTGACACAGTTCTGAGACCTACAAGCTTCATCGAAATGGACGCCATAGAGACGTGCATGTCCAGGAACTCCACAAACCGGAAGGGCCGGGCTGGGAATATAGGTATGAAAATAAGCAAGTCCTTTGAATATAACAGGGGAGCCAGTGACCTTTTCTCCTGTTGCACTCGTAAGGGAGACCTCGCGACCTGGTTGAGTGCCAAACTCATTGGGAAGGTATTTATTGAGTGGAGCTACAAAGTTAGGTACAGCCTTTACGAGAAAGCTAGTGTTGGTAATCTCAAGAACCTCACGTAAGGAAAAGATCTTATTGACACCTGTAACTGAGTTGACATTTTGGATATTGCCTGTGCCACCGAAGAGAACAAGCTCGCCCCGCCGATTGAATGCAATCGTAGGTGCTGCCATGATGGGCATCGGCACTTCGTTTGCTCCAAACAAGTTGAAAAAGAGAGTTGTTTTCCATTGTGAAGGATCATGATCTGTAAGATCGATACGGAAAAGACGACCCAAAACATCACCCACAAATACACGAGTGGCAATCGATGGTTGAATGGCATAGCCAACAGGTCCTGCCGCGATTCCCCGCGCTCGGCTTGCAAAAATACCTTTGCTTGGATCGATCGGCAAGATCTCTTTGATAAGAGTACCAGATTCAAGATCCACAATATAAACAACGCCTCCTTGCCTTGGATCTGTGCGATTCAGCACGATCGAGCTATTCTTCTGATTCAAGCCAACACCACCAGGCAAGATCGCGACAGCACGCTCCTGAAGGCGTCCCTTCCAGTTGATTAACACATTGGCAATCAAAGGCTTGCCATAGGTATAGCTCATTCGATCAAACGTACCCTTGCTGCTATCGGCAGGATCTTTATCACTTTGATTGTTAATTTCCCAAAGCAAACGAGGCTGGTAAGGATTACTTACATCAATCGCAATATAACCCTTTCCACCACTCCTCAAGCCAAACAGAAGAACAGTTCTCCACTTGGAGACCACGGACGAAGTTCTGGGATCGACATAGCGGTACATCTGTACATTTTGTACCACAGGAGTTCCATCCACAGTGTAGACACGACCACCTTTGGGTCCCACACCATTCGTCACCTCTCGAATTTTGTGCAGAATGGTTTTGGGAATAAAGCCCCACAATTCCGCTCCTGTCTCCGCATGAAAAGCATGCATAATGCCATCATTGCTTCCCACATACACCACAGAAGGTCGCTGCTGAATGGTACGAGAAAAGCCTCCAGCTTTGATCGGTGTCCGCAACCAACGTAAATAAGTTGTATCTTTTCGATTCTCCTTCGGTGGCCCGATGACTGTAGGACTCGAGTGCTCGATCGCACCCAAACGATGCGTTCGATAACTGACTCCAGTTGTTTCATGATAACCAAGAATGAGTCTGATCGTATTGTCGCGATCTTTTTTGCAGTCTGCACCTGTACAGAGAGTGGACTCAATTCCGATCAATGCCGCTGTAAGCTGTGGGTTCCCGACACTAAACAAGTAATTATCGGTACCCCAACTCGCCATGGATGTTGCACTCCATGCAAGTTTAAGATGAGAGGGAAATTCAAAAGAGTCTGGTTGAACATCTGCAATTAAAGGACGCGACTCCGCACTCGTAGAACGATGATCCTTTCCAGGAAGATTCACAAACAACCAACGATTGGGCTGTTTGTTCAAAACATCCTCTCCAAAATCAATGGAAGCTAGAATCGTCAACTTCTGA
>JALTMC010000641.1 GCA_027005175.1 Myxococcales bacterium | reverse complement strand
CCTCAACAGTCCTCCACAAACAGGCTAGATGGAATGATCGGCAGAGAACTGGCAGAATATCGAATCGTTGCAGAACTCGCTGAAGGTGGGATGGGCGTCGTTTATCGAGGAGAGCGCATCACTGACGGTATGCCTGTTGCTATCAAAGTATTGCGCCAAGAGCTGGTGGGCAAGAGCGATGAACGTATTCGATTTATTCGGGAAGCGATGATCTATACCAAGTTAGTTCATCCCAACTTGATCCGCTTTTATGCCTTCCGCTTTGTCAAAGACTTGGGTTTCTGCCTGGTAACAGAACTTATGCAAGGGCGTGATCTTGAGGAGCTTATCACCTACAATCCGGGGCCATTGCCTTTGCAGCAGGCACTGGATATCACTCTCCAGTTATGTGCAGGACTCTCTGCCGCACATCAAGCGGGAATTATCCACCGCGATCTCAAACCAGGCAATATCTTTTTGGTCGCTCAAGACGACGGCACAGAGTTCGTCAAGATCTTTGATTTTGGTATCGGCAAATTGTTTGAGCAGGAAGAGGAAAGTGCTCAGGTCACGATGTATGGCGCTGCTCTCGGAACACCACTGTACATGGCTCCAGAACAAATAAAAGGCAACTTAGAATTGTTGGGTCCAGCCACAGACATTTATGCTGTGGGTGTCATGTTGTTTCAGTTGATTACAGGTAAGTTGCCTTTTACAGGCAATACCCCAATGGCCATTCTGGCGGCGCACCTACAAACAGAACCCCCTCTTCTTCGCAAGTACCAACGCTATCTTGCAGGTACTGGGCTGGAAGACTTGGTCAATCGCTTGATGGCCAAAGAACCCATGGATCGCCCCGCCTCCATTGAAGATGTGAAAGAAGATCTGTGGGAAGCTCGTCTCGTCCTAGCCCCTGACGATCTTGGAGCCACGATGTTTGAAATGCCAAACATCTCCCAACTCCAAGAAATTGTAGGTGCCCAAGAAGAAAGCACCACAGAAAAGGCTGCCCCCGAGACACAAGAAAAGCCAGTCGCAGTCTTGATGTTGCGAGAAGCCCAAGGTGAACGCGAAGTGGGCTGGCTTCTTCCCGATGGACACTTGCAAATAGGCTCTTCCCTTCACAGCAGCGTTCGAATTCGCAACAAAGGACTTGCTCCCAAACACGCATCCATGTACTGCTCCCCCCAAGGCTGGATCACGATCAGCCGCGCCCAAGACGCTGTTGTTCGGGTGAATGGGGCTGCTGTTGTAAGCATGGTCGTGCGTGAAGGAGACTCGATCACCCTAGGAGAAGCTGAATTGCGACTACACTTTTTCCCGAAAAGTTGAGACTTCGGCATCTCACAAAGACCCCTACCTTGACTCGAAAGTCCTGATGATTCCAATACAAACGAAAGATCCTGTAGAGAAAACCCTTGAAAGATTTGCCAACAGGTTGCAGATTCTGTTACACCTTGTGGATAGACAAGAATAGAGTGTTGTCACTGTTTTGATTGATGGAGAATATTCATGCCTGAAGTCTTGTGGGAGATATGGTACCAAAAACGGAATGTGCACCATCGTGTGTCAATGGATTTCAATGAAACCCCACAAGCTGTGTTTCAACGAATCATGGCTGAGTTTGATGGCACAGAGAAGGCCCTCCCCACACAAATCGTCGATCCCAATACGGGACGAGAAATACCTGTACAGTGGGATTTCTCCTTCCGCTCTCGTGGGAAAGAAAATCGCATCAAAGACAGAAAGAGTTTTGCAGAACAAGGTGTGGGAGATGGCTCTCTCATTGTCGCACGCTCTCGCGACATCCGAGCCCACACCATCTACATTGACGGAACAGCCGGTCTCGCTGACGAAGAACTCCGCGTGGCACGCTCGAAGATGCCCCTGATCTTCGCGCTCCTTGTGCTCGTCCTTGGCGGCGCTGGCGCTGCTTATTACTACTATGTCTTCTTACCCGAACAGCAACGCAAAGCACCTTATGTTGTCAATGTCGGGACGGAACCCCACGGCTCCGAAGTCTCCATCTTGCTTGACTTAAAAAACACACCCACCGGAAAGGTCAAACGTTTCCAGGCGCTGAAGTTTGTCACCCCAGCAAAAAATGTGATGCTGCCGAAAAAATCGAAAGTCATCTACATCAGCATTACCAAAAAGAAGTATCAGACCTGGAAGAAGGGCTTTGAAAAAGACGCTTGGCTCAAAGACCAAACAGACTTTAAAGATGCAAAAGGCAAGGTGGTGAAAGCTCCGAGAAAGCTGATAGCCATCAACCCAAAAGAGTTGACCATTCCCGGATTTCTCCCGGATGAACTGGATAAGAAGCCACCTCCCCCGACCTTCAAGGTACTTAAAGCTCCTACTCCGAAAGCGCTCAAGGTGAAATACCCGCGTCGCTGGCGTCGAATGCGTGTCGGCCTTGACCCAACTCATGGTGGAAAAGACAGAGGTGCCGTCGGCTATGCCGGCCCACCCGCCAGCGCACTGAACTTAAAAATCGCCCAGGCTGTCCAAGAACACTTGCTGAAGGTCAAACGCCGTCGACGACGTCGTTATCGCGTCTATATGACTCGCAAAGACAACAAAGATCTGGCCCCGAGCAAACGCGCTCGAAAACTGCGCTGGATGACCGCAACCATTCAACTGGATTTCGCTGTGGGTCACAAAGAGTATAAGAAAGCCAGCAAGACCACCAAAAAAGATGGCTCCATAGTACACTACAACGACTCTGTTGCAGGCTTTAAAGTATTCTGGTCCGGCAAAAATCGCAGATCGAAGAAGTCTAAGAAGTTGGCAAAGTGCCTCGCAGCCTCGATGGCCAAAGCGGGTTTTCTCGCACATCGAACCGGTGAACCCAAAAAAGCCAAGCAACCACCTGTTCGTGAGTTCAGAGGAGACTCAGCGGTCCTCAACGGTCGCTCCCCCGCCGCTCGCCTCGTGCTTGGCTACCTCTCCCACCGCGCTGAAGAGAAGGTCTTTATGCAAGACTCCACCCACAAGATCCTCGCAACTGTCATTGAAGACGCTCTCGTCTGCTTCAAAAAATAACCGAGCCATACCCCCTCGGTCTACTCCAAAAAACAACCAAGTCGCCTCTCCATCCCCTTCAAAAGAAAACCGAGCCATTCCCTCTCGGTCTGTTTCGAGAAGCCATGGGTCAACGCCCCCCGGCCCATCCGCTTGATTCAACCTACAGTTTCACCCCTACGGGGCTGTCTGCACAGCCGCGCTTCGCTCTCGCTGAAGATTCTGCCGGGTCCAGTCACCCCTACGGGGCTGTCTGCGCAGCCGCGCTTCGCTCTCGCTGAAGATTCTGCCGGGTCCACGCTCGGGAGAGGCTTTCCACGCCCACAACATAAGAGTTTTTTTCTGATAATTTAGGCTTTGGGGGCTTCCGAGGCTTCCATGGACTTGGTAGAAGGGGGGGTTGCAAAAACCCAGAACAGGCCGAGGAATGTAATAG
>JALTMC010000640.1 GCA_027005175.1 Myxococcales bacterium | reverse complement strand
GTGCTGAGGGCTTGCTCTCGATCGCCGGTGGAAAGCTTGCTTCCTTCCGAATCATGGCAGAAGAGGCAGTAGACCTTGTGGTTAAATTGATGGGAAAAAAACAAGCTTGCACAACCCACCTTGAGCCGCTTCCTGGCGGCTCCGAGGTCCCTTCTTACCAGGATCTATCTGAGGAATTTTCTGTACCAACACATGTAGTTGAACGCATGATCTTTCGACATGGACAAAGAGCCAGAGAGATCCTTAAAGCAGGTTTATCCCGATCGGATGGTTATATGGTGATCTGCACTTGTGAGTCTGTGATGCGGTGTGAAATAGATTATGTGATCGAACACGAGTTTGTCCGAGCCCCGGCTGACATTATTCGCAGGACCCGCCTAGGCTGGGGACCCTGTCAGGGTCTCGAATGTGCCCACCCCGCCGCCAGAATTTTTACAGAACACTTTCCCTCTTGGACCATCAACCAAGCTTATACCCAACTCCGCAATGAACTTTGGTCAGAACAAAAATATACCCTCCAAGGCACTTCCTACCAACATGCAGTCATTCAACACTCCCTCGATCTGTATCATTGACATCCTCCCCCAGCCCACCCAGACTAACGCCTGGTAGATTAAAGTATCAAAGGAAGATGATTGACAAGCCATTGAAATAGCAGCTTTTTGAGTTCTTTCATTTCACATTCTCAATGGTACTCATCCATGTCCTTTTTAGCATTCAAAAAATAGCTTCCAAGCTAAAACTACGGAATATATAAGAACACCTATGATGGCTGCATAGAAAAGACATTGCACAACATCTCCCAGCGTAAAAACTCGATATCCAACAAGCTCGTTCCAATGTTCATCACACCATGCCCCCGTTGCTGGGAGCCTCGGATGAGCACGCGTATGCCCAGGTTTTCCACATATTTCACATAACCCGCAATAACCCAGCGGAAACTCTTTCATCTCTTCCGCCAGTTCCGGACGCAAACTCCTCTCTTCGCAATAACATCTCATCGTTACATTCCCTACCTAATCCGGCCTAACACCCTGTAGACTCAAACTTATCGATGGCAATGAATTCATCGGAAGGGTTTTACGTGACACACAGATAAAAAGAATACTAAAAGCAATTGAAAAGGAAGTCAATAGCATCCAAAATAGTATCCAGCGGGAAGCGAGATACCTGACAGCTTGTAAAAGATAAACTAACTTCTTTAATTTTTTGTCTTGCTTAGTTTACATAATATCTCACTCGAAAACTCAATAATTTTGATTGCATCTGTTTTGAGGGATATGCAAAGATACCGAAACTCAAATCAAGTGAATTGAGACACTATTTTTAGCAAAAAAGGAGAGGAAGACCTGAATGGAGCTCAGATGCGATATTGCCATCCTTGGTTGTGGTGTAGCTGCGATGGGAGCATTGCAGCGGATACAAGGGAGCTTTGATGGTTCGGTATGTGTCATAGGAGAGAATGCAAGTGCCAGCATGTACAGTAATGGAGCGTGGGATCCCAAGCTCCTCGACCCAAGGCTTGTCGCTGTAAAAGAAGAGGGTTCGAGAAAGAAAGTTGATACAAGAGAACAACAAACTCCTGATGGAGTGAAACAAGACTGGCAGTCCTTTGTATTGCAGGCTTTTCCTGATCTGTTGGGGGCTACAGAAGAAGAAGCATGGCTGGCCGATGGATGGGGGCGGATTTTTTCATCAACAGTAGCACAACACACTCATCTCCCAGGTAATTTGAAGCCGTATCTGCAGAGCGAAGCGGCCCAGTCAACGATAGGATTACTTCAATTTGGAGATGCATCGATATCGCCCTACCCTGCGAAGGAGTACAATGAGAAATACTCCCCCAAAAGAGAACTGTTTTTCGACATCCACATCCCCATATCACTCACAAATTCCAGTCCATTTGTAGTAGGACAACGTTTGCTACAAGAGAAAGAGTTCCTTTCGTCTGTGTTGGATCAATTGAAAAAGAAAACAAAGCGATGTGATCTATTATTGTGCCCTCCTATCTTTGGTGTCGAGGAGGCACAAGATCGATGGAAAACATTTGCAAAAGCCCTCCGTTGCCAGGTGGGAGAGTTACTCTCCACTCATCCATCCCCTGCCGGTTTGCGACTTCATCACACACTCTCGAACAAATTTAAAGCTCTGCCATACCAACGGTTGGAAGGATCGGTTGAAGGAGCGATGCTCAAGTCAGGCACTATCCAATCATTGAAAGTCCGACGACAAGGAAAGAAGAAGGAGGCATTGATAAAGCCAAGGCAAGTTCTATTATGTACAGGTGATGCAGCAAGTGGTGGTATCATCGTGAATGGGAATGGTTCAGGACCTGTAGAACGGATCTTTCAAATACCTGCTCAGGAGGATACAACAAAGAGCCCTTGGGATCTGTCACACGGTATATGTGTCAACCACTCCTGTCAGCCTATTGACACATACGATCATATCATCGCAGACAATCTATTTGCTTGTGGGCACGTTGTCTATCACTGGCCTCCAAGCATTTATGAGAATGCGCTCCTTCAACAGGATAACTTGATGAAGATCCAGCAACCCATTCCAAAGAGAAGCCTCGCAGATGCCTACCAACAAGGATATCTGGCAGCAGGCTTTGTGGTCCAATCAGCCGCATCAAAAACGAGGGAGTTTGTCTCGTGAAACAACTTCAGGCTCTCCTCTTCCTTGCATGGAATCTCATAGCCCTGATTGTTGAAAAACTCATGGGCATATTTCAAAAGAGATCCACAGACAAAGACATCTTCCTGAATAACTTTAAGTCGGACGGTCTGTGGTCCATATCAGAATCATTAAGGGATGAAATATACCAATTCTCCGGGTGTACACAATGCGGTCTGTGTGACAGTACTCTCGCCAAACAATTTATCAAAGAGACTTCCTCCCCAGGTCTTGTCCTCCCCCAAGAAGTGCTCCTCGGTATGAGTCGCCATCTTCCAACGATTCAATTCACAAGAAAAAGCTTTGCACCCTACGAAGAAGTCCTTTGGCAACTCGAAGCCGAATGCCCCGCAAAGATCCCGTTTGTGAGGATCTTCCAAATGGCAAAAGAAAACAACCAACATTGAAGTAAGAAAACACACAGATGCAAAGAAGAAAACACTCAAATGACTTGTTGACGATTTAGTATTCGAGTTCGGGATCGAGTTGAAGTTGGAAGGTGGTGGATTGCTGGGAGTGGATGGGTAAGCCATCGAGAGAAGGAACAACTTGAGCTAGCTCTAGGATGTCAAAAGCGGTATTGTGTGCTCCAGAATGATGGGTAGCGGTGGCTCCAGCATCGGGAACAGCTTGAAGCAAAGCACGTTGCATCTCAAGCATGGATCTGTACCGTTCGTTTGATTTTTTACGAAGCGACTTTTCAACAACTTCGATAAGAGCAGGAGAAAGGTCATTACGGATTCGTCGCAGTGATTTGGGCTGTTCTGAGATCTGACGACTCATCAAGCGCAAGAAGTTTTGTGGCGTCGGTTCTCCTTCGAGCGAGAAAGGAACTCGGCCAGCCAAGCACTGATAAAGAATGATACCAAGAGAGTATACATCAGCTCGACCATCAACGTGACTCACACCCCGCAATCGATCTTCGGGAGAAGGTCCACGACATTGTTCAGGAGACATATACTCTGGAGTACCGACAACCTTTCCAACATCAGTGAAGTTTGGCTCATCAGGGTCAAGTGGTTTTGCCAAGCCATAGTCGAGGATTTTCACATACTCTTCTTCTCCGTGCATGTTGGAGAGAAAGATATTATCGGGCTTGAGGTCGCGATGAACGACTCCCTGCTCATGAGAGGTAGACATCGCTTCACAGATTTGGACAGCGATACGAACGGTGCGTTGAGGAGAGAGGTAATAAGGGGGCTCACGGAGCAACTCTCGTAAGCTTTTCCCTTCCAAAAGTTCCATCGAGTAGTAATAGACACCTTTTTTCTGGTCATAGCCAAAGTCGTCTACACGAGCAACGTGTGGTGCAAGAGCACAAACTTTCCGAGTCAGGCGTGCTTCTCGAAGGAAGCGACCATACTGAGTTTCTTTCCGGTGATCGGGACGCTTGATCACTTTAATCGCTCGCATTTCGCGAAGGAATACATGCTCAGCCCGATAGATCAGGGCCATACCACCTTCACCAATTTTTTCGAGGATACGATATTTTTGGTCAAGAACCATGCCTTCATAGGGATCAGGGCGACGAGAGCGAGAACGCTTTGAGGAGGTACTCGCACGTTTTGAAGACGAAGCCACGCGTCGGGAAGAGGTACGTTTGGATGATTTCTCTGAACGTGGGCTTCCGCAAGCTGGACAGAACCCGCCATGAAGAGGCAATTGATGACCACAGACGTGGCATTGCGGGGACTCTTGCGTTACCATTTTTTCTCCCGGTCTCACCATTTTTCTTCCATAACTCTTGGGGCACATCCTGCGCCGTCTCGTAAAAATACTTCAGACTTGGATGATATCACAAAGCCTGAGGTGCGAGCATGAAGAGAAGAACTCGATGATCTTCCAATGTGATCAAAGATGTTTTTCTATTTCCTTCAATATATCTATACGGTCAACGAGATCTGTTATGTAGTCTATTTTATTTGTAACGATGGTTATGGAGGGGGACAAACGATAGGAATTGAACCAGTCTTCGTACAAAGCGTTCAATCTACGAATATAAGCAGTAGGGATATTTTGTTCCATAGAACGGGCACGTAAGCGAATCCTCCGACGAATGGTTCGCAGGTCAGCACGCAAACAGATCAGAAGATCAGGGGGGCGAAGCGAGTCCCGAATATTTTCGTACAACTCCCAGTAGGTTTCAAAATCTCGCTCATCCATAAAGCCTTGTTCGTAGAGATTGCGAGCAAACACTTCAGCGTCTTCATAGATGGTTCTGTCTTGTACAATGGGTTGAGGCCACTCTTGCGCTTCCCGGCACAAACGAAATTTTCGGCCCAAGAAATAGGCTTGGGAAGCTAAAGACCAACGCTGCATATTGGAATAAAAGTCTTCGAGATAAGGGTTGTCTTCGTGAGGTTCAAAGACAGCCTTCAAGCCAAAGGTATGAGAAAGGAACTCCACAAGAGTACTCTTCCCAACGCCGATATTGCCAGCAATAGCAACATATCGTTTGTTGATACATTGCCGTGGAGCAGAGCAATGAAGCATCGGTGTCAAGCTTGGCATTTGCACAGTATTCCCTCACATCAGACCATCACCAACCAGCGAACAGATCAAGCACGTGGTATTTGGAGCGTAGCAGTATCCAGTTGTTTGTGATTATGTTGTCAGACTCACCCAACACCTCCAGAATAGCGACCCCATCTCAGAACGCAAGCAAAACCTCAGATAAAAATTAAAAGTAGAGAGATTTCAAGGAACAAGACAGAGAAAAAAAGAGGGCCTTGCAGACCACGAGGTTCTATATTATAGATAAGAGGACTGTTCTGGTCCGATAGCAGGAAGTTTCAAGGGCTTGGAGCTCTGAGCATTCCTCAACCAGCTCCCTCCTCAAGCATCGATCTTTTCGAGCCAAAGACACGATGCCAGACCATAGAACCGACGTTTTCCCATGAGGAGATGACAATGCAAAATACCTCTGCCATGCAAGATGTACAACAAGAACCAATGGCACCACCACCAAGTTTGTCCAAAGATGAACGATGGATCGTTCGCTTGCATGGTGTTGACATGGGGCCATTCTCTTCCCAAGACCTCTATACCAAGCTTCTGACGGGAGAGATCGAGCCTGAAAGTATGCTCCTGGATGAGGAGCGTTTTGCCCGTTGTCGTTTGTTGGAAGTTCCTGAATTTGCCCAATACCTCCACCTCCACAACACCATGAACCCTATCTTGTTGGAGGAACAACGCCAACAAGAACGGGAAGAGTACTGGCAAACCACAGGAAAGAAACGTGTGATTCTCTCCGTCTCTCTGGTTCTCGTACTTTTGATTGGTGGAATCGTCACATGGCGCATGGTATTCTACAAGTCTCAGGACGTTCATATGGGAGCAGACGGAGACTTCTTGTTTTCAGCCATGCCTTTCCAAGCTTCCAAACAAAAGAAAAAGGTCAAACGAGACTGGACTTACCGAGTGCGTCGTCGCTCTCGCAGAAAGAACAGCAAAAAGGGAACAAAGAAAGCTGGCCCAAGTGCAACAGCGGTAGACTTTACAAGCAACGCAAGCGGTGGAGACGGTATTCCAAGAGGCAAGATCAAATCTGCCATTCGCCGAAACATTCGTGGGATATTTAGTTGCTTTAAACGCCAAATCGAAAGAGATGCCAACTTCACAGGGGGTGAAATTGTGTTTAAAATCAATGGTGGCTCTGGTAGAGTCGCCAGTTTGCGAATGGAGTCAGGAGGCTCAAGGATCCTGGTCAAATGCATCCGTCGCAAAACCCAACGATGGAGTATGCCCACCTTTAATGGCAACGCTGTCATCCACTACCCTGTCTATGTACGACGACGAAGACGCTGGTAAACCCTTCCTACCCCCAAAGGAAGCCCTCACTACTCAAAGGAAGCCCTCACTACCCAAAACCCAAAGAAAGCATGGCAACCCCTTACTCCCCAAAGGAGATATGGAAAGAGCCTCTTGCTCAAAAGACTCGAAGCGAGAGGAAGCATGGATTGCATATTCGGGCTCATAGCTCACGAGATTCCATGTTCGGGCATAGCTCACGAGATACTATGTTCGGGCATAGCTCACGATGAATGTTCATAAATGATGCGAAAAGAATGCGAGCTAGGAATCATGATAGAGAACCCCCTTCCCTCTCATGAAAGCTGGAGTTGGTTTGGCCCTCGCTTTCGACTCGACAAAGCTCTCAAATGCGTCTACCCTCACATACCTCAGCGTGTGATTCGTCTCTGGCTAACACGTGGTGGCGTCACCTTAAATCATAAACAGGTCCAAGCACACACTCGCCTGCAAACACGAGACCTCATTCAGATCATAGACAACATCCCACTTCACTCCCTTTATCCAAAACCCAACGATACACTCTCTATACCTGTATTGTTCGAGAATCAGGATATACTGCTCCTCCATAAGCCACACGGTTTGCCAGTTCATCCACTGACTCCATGGGAAACCGATACAGTGGTTCAGGGGGTTTTGGGAGACTATCCTGAACTCTTAGGGGTTGGAGAAGACAGAGCCCCAGGGCTACTTCACCGATTGGACAACGAGACATCAGGAGTCCTGGCATTCGCCAGAAATACAAGCTCTTTTACTCACTTAAAAGAGCTTCTTCACCAAGGGAAGTGGCAGAAAGAGTACCTCTGTTGGGTATGGGGGGATGTCAAAGAAGCCATAACCATTCGAGAGCCGATCGTACATCGTTCCAAGCAAAAAATGGGAGTAAAAAAAGAGACAAAAGCATCCCAAGGAGAACCTCAACAAGCAATAACACACCTACAACCTCTTCCTTCTGTGGGCACTCCACAGGTCACTCCACTTTGGGTGACGATTGAAACCGGTGTACGACATCAAATTCGAGTTCATCTCCAATCACAAGGACACCCCATTGTAGGAGATCATCTGTATTCAAAGAAACAAGAGATCCCCTCCTTTCTTGGAGAGGATCGACTGTACTTGCATGCCTGGAGACTCACTCTTCCATCCCAAAGAGAAAAAAAAGACATTGTCACAATAGCAGAGCCTTCGTTTCCATTTCCAGAGTTTGAAGGGAAATGAGGTCCACAGGCAGTAAACAACCAATTTCTTTATTCTTTGCAGAAACTTATTGCTTTGCTCTGGCTTGCGGAGAGACTTACTTCCCTCAACAAATGACATATCGTAGATGATGTATTCGGTAGTTTTTAATTTGACGAGAATTATTTGCGCCAGAACGTCGGGAGGAAGAGGACAAGGACTGTATAGATTTCAAGGCGACCGAGAAGCATACAGAAGATAAGGATCCATTGTCCCACCTGTGGTATTTTTGAAAAATTTTGATAGGGTCCGACAGCCGAGATGCCGGGGCCAATATTACCGATGCAGGAGGCAACAGCAGTGAAAGCGGATAAGAGGTCGAGACCAAACATAGTCATACAGAGAGAAAAAACGATCATAAGTACAAGGTAGAGAACAAAAAATCCCACAATCGCAGAGATGACACCTTCAGGAACAACGCGACTATTAATTTTGATGGGTTTCACTACATTTGGATGGATCAATCGAACAAATTCACGATGAGCTGTTTTCAGGAGCAACCAGATTCGGATACATTTAATGCCTCCCCCTGTAGACCCAGCACTACCACCGATGAAGAAGATCATCAGAAGCATAAAAATGGCAGGAACAGATGCATGGACTCCCTTGCCTGAGGCATGAATCCACCAGTCATCAAAGTTACAGGAGCTAAATCCAGTTGAGGTAAGCAGGGAGACAACCTGAAAGATGGCATACCGAAAGGCCACCAGAAAGTTTTTGTAATATCCAGAGATCGTAAGGGCAAAGGCGATCCCAGAGGAGAGCAAAAAGATGGCCATACCATAAAAGCGAAACTCCTCATCTTTCCAGAGAGATTGAAAGTCGCCCCGCATCCAGGCATAATGAAGTGCAAAGTTCATCCCTGCAAGAAACATAAAGAAGACAAGTACCATCTCGATATAGACAGAGTGATAGGCTTCAACACTGATCCCTTTGGTAGAGAATCCACCTGTGGCCAGGGTTGAGAAGGCATGGCAGATCGAATCAAAGAGAGTCATCCCACCGAACATCAAAAAACAGGTCAAAACCACAGTGAGTAGGACATAGATAAACCATAGATGCTTGGCAGTTTCGGCGACGCGAGGACGAAGCTTGTCTTTGGTGGGACCAGGAACTTCAGCACGATACAGCTCCATACCGCCCACACCAAGAAAAGGCAGGATAGCGACTCCGAGTAAGATAATCCCCATACCACCGAGCCAATGAGACAAGCTGCGCCAAAACAGCATACTGTTGGGTAGAGCTTCAATATCATTGAGGATCGTACTACCTGTTGTGGTAAGACCGCTCATCGATTCAAAGTAGGCCATAGCAAAGGTAGGAAAGGGAGACTTACCAAGAAGATGGGACATCCATGAACCATAGATCCAAAAGGGAATCGCTGTGACAAGTGCAGCCATAACCCAACCCAGAGTTGCAATAAGAAAAGCTTCTCTCTTTGAGATCTCTTCCTTTGGAGCGAGCTTTGTCCGATGAAAAAAAAACAAACCAAGAGGTATAACAACTGCAATAGGAATCAGAAAGCTAAGTTGCTCCCCCTTACCTTCCAACAGAGCAATCCCCCAGGGGAAGATCATGGCCAAAGCCATCATCACCATAAGTGCACCAAGAACACGAGCGATTAATCGAGGCCGGATCATAACCTTTCCTCGTACAGTCTAAAGTAAAGAGTATCCATTTCAGATTGGAATATAAATGCGAGAGAAGAGAGTTTATTTGCTGGGTGCTTTGATCTTTTCAACATTCGAGATTGCGCTGCGCAGAGCAAAGACAACGACCCTATCACCCGTTTGAATCGTGCTTGTACCGGAAGGAATAAAGACATCCCCTTGCCGAACAACAGCACCAATCAATGCATCTTTTGGGAAGTTGAGATCTTGGAGTGGGGTATCCAGGATCGGAGAATTGGCCTCAGCAATAAACTCTATCACCTCAGCTTGCTCTTCTCCCAAAGCGTCAACCTGCAAAACCTTCCCTTTGCGAATAAACTGAATGATCTTATTGGCGGCAACTTGTCGAGGACTAATCGCCGCATCGAGTCCGATATGGTGTGCCAAGGGAGAGTAAGATAACTTATTCACCAGAGCCAGCACTTGTCGAGTCCCCATACGTTTGGCGATCAATCCCGACAAGATATTGGTCTCTTCATCCTCGGTGGTGGTGACAAAGGCATCCATTTGATTGATATTCTCACTCATCAAGAAATCATGGTCTGTGGGATCGCCATGAAGAACCAATGTCTTTGTGAGGCGCTCAGCAAGATAATCACACTGGGCTCGACTTTGCTCAATAAGACGAACAGAGACCCCTTTTTTCTCCAGTTGAGAAGCAAGAAACTCTCCAAGAAAACCACCACCTGCAATGGCAACATGCTTAAGTTCACGATGTTCGGCACCAATGTAGTCGAGAACGGGCTTCAACTTGTCTTGCTTGGCAACGAGGAAGACCTTGTCGCCCTCTTGAAGAGCATTATCTCCTCGGGGAACGATGATGGTGTCGTCTCTCTCAATGGCTGCTGCCAGCAATCGACGATCGGGATACAAAGCTCCCACTTCAGCCAGTGTCTTGCCAAAAAGAGGAGAGCCTTCGGGTAATTTGAGCCCCAAAACCCAGACCTTTCCGTTGGCAAACCTGGCAACATCTGTAGCCTGTGGCGTTTCTAACAAGCTCAAGACACGAAGGCTGGCTTCTCGCTCAGGATTGATGGAGTAATCAATACCAAGCCCCTGACGAAACAAACAAGAATCGTTCATATAGTCTGGGTTGCGGACACGTGCGATCTTTTGGCACTCTGGAGGAGCATAGGCATTGGCGACCATACAAGCGACGATATTGGTTTCATCCGAGTTGGTCACGGCCACCAAAAGCTGACTGTCGTGAATCCCGGCCTCTTGCAAAATAATGGGACTCGAACCATGACCTTCCACAACAAGAACATCGATGGAAGTCGCCACACGATCGATCTGATGAGGATTCGACTCAATGACAACAACATCCCAATGTTCCCGTGAGAGGCGTTCGGCAATATGGACGCCAACCTCGCCAGCTCCCACGATAATGCACCGACTCATTTCTACAAAACTCCCCTCGAAAGTATACCGTGACACAAGAAACAAAACAGAGTAGACGGGGCTGCAAAAGCAAAACCCACAGAGTAGACGGGGCTGCAAAAGCAAAACCCAGTAACCGCAAAACAAACCGATCAAACGACAACGGCAAAGCCGCTTGAGTTGCGAACGAAAATCCCGTTAGCCACAACGTTTGGGCTGCGAACGAAAATCCCGCTAGCCACAACGTTTGGGCTGCGAACGAAAACCCTGTTAGCCACGAAACAAGAGGTGTGAGCCTCGAGTATAACCTCGATTACTGCGTGGGTCTGTCGCTCTGCGAATTCGAGTGAGGTTTGCCTTGAATAATTTATCCACCCACTCCTCCACATTGGAACACTCATCCGCACGCAAATTGGGTGGAGGAGATTTAAACCATAGATTGGCGGTGAGTTGTGCGTTGGTAATATAGGCAGCAAGGAGAGCGATCTCGCGTTCTTTCGCACTGTTGGTGTCGAACTCATACGCATTACTACTTTCATTTTGCTGCTTTTTCTTCCCCGGAGGAATCATCGTATACTCCTTACCAACGGTTTCACTCGAACCGATGGCTTCTATGCTATGTACCCTGAACTTCGTTTTGAATCCAGGAGAGATAATCAGGGTTGCCTTCATCTGGTAAAACAGTCAAGGAGATAATTTCTGGGACACTGTATGAATGGTGTTTTTTTAAGAACGCCGTCAGGGACTCTACCACACTAGCATCCGTCTTGAGCAGCAACAATGCCTCCTGCTCTTGACACATTTTCCCCTCCCACCAATAAAAACTCTCCATCGTTGGAATCACCTGTGCACATGCCACGAGCTTTGCCTCAACCGTCTTTTGGGCCAGATCTCTGGCCTTTTCTCTGGGACAACTACAAAGCACAACCCGCATTCCTTCTCTCCGTTGTTGTATCCTATCACACAGTATAGTATGTTTTTTGAATACGCATGAGCATGGTGACTCGTATGTTTTTTGAATACGCATGAGCATGGTGACTCAACCATACCCACACAAGCCTTCGTACACAAGAGTGGAGCCAACGATCATGGAACTTAAGGCAGAGCACTTGTTGTCCCACAACAAATGGGCCGTGGCCTATCACTCCGATGGCGATGGCTTTGGTGCTGTCAACATCGCACTCAACCATATGTCGCATGCAGACATCCGTTTGTACAGTATCGACAACGCCAAGCGAGACTTTTCAGACAAACAATACCAACAACTCAAGCGGGATATGAACGATGGTTGCCATGTTTTGTATCTCGATCTCTCTCCGAGCAATATGGAGCAGATCAGAGAGATCATCGACCAAACAACCCTCTGCTACCTCGACCACCACCAGATGGTGGATGAGTTTCTAGCCATGCAAGACAGATTCTATGCCCACAACCCGCGACTCTTTGACCCGGAGAGACAGGAGGCCTACGCCGCAGGACTGCAAATATACCACCTTTTTGGCAGTCAAACAAAAGATCTGCCCTACCTCTTTATCTCGATGTTTGGCGACGCCAAATTCGATGACTGGCCGGAATTCCACGACAAGCTGTACTCCCATCAGCTCTTTTTGGCAGCCATGGCAGACGCCATCAGCTTGGTCGGTTTGACCAAACCCACCGGCCCCTACAACCCTGAACGAACCGATCGGCTGTTGGAAGACGCCACCTGGACTCTGCGAAAAGCCTACGAAACAGAAGGAGAAGCAGGCCTTGTGGAAGCCTTTGCCAAGACCAAGATATCACGAGAAGCACAAGAACTCCAACAAACGTTGGAGCAGCACTACAATGATGTCAAAGAACATATCGAGAGAAAAGACCGACTGATCGGCATCGACAATGACCAGTATGTGTTGAGTCCGATCCTACTCAAACAAGCCTACAAAGACATCGCATTTCAAGGTCCCTATATCATCTATCAGAATGATCCAGTCACCCAGTTGGTGAACTATGCTGTGA
>JALTMC010000639.1 GCA_027005175.1 Myxococcales bacterium | reverse complement strand
ATTTAGTTTTTACTTTACATACAAAGAGGATCTAATTATAGCAAAATTACATGTTAATTAAGACAAACATCAATGAGACAAAGAACTTTTTGAGGAGACACAGAAACACCCTACCCCGACTGGAGATAGTCAAACTATTAAAGAAAAAAACTTGACACCTCAGTTCACCGATTGATAGAACAAAACAACGGAACATATTGCAGACATCGAAGAGTCTGACACTACATATAGCGGGGTTTTCGTAGTTTCAAAAACTCACCGGATACCCTTTTGTCTTTGAGTTGAATTTGTTTTTGTCTTTGCATTGCATTCTTATTTGTTTGAAACTTCTTTGAGTGAAGCCTTGAAAAACTGAACAGACGTACACTACAATACACACTGTAGACTCCTTTTGCTCCTCACAAAGAAAACAGGGAGATTGTGAGGTACCAGGACCGATCCGCACTGCGTTCATCCATCCGCGCCGCAATCGTCCATCATCAGAGTGTTATGTGTCTCCTATGCCATCACAGTCGAGCCACAAGAGCAGGGAAACCGCCCATGAAACAAACGCAAACTGTCACAACCTCTACGTCTCATCCCGTTGCCGCCCAATCTCCGGCACCTTCTTCGACCGACTTTAGCTCGCGCTCCCAGTGCAAGAATCCAGCAAACAAGTTGAATACTCTTGGAGAAAAGATTTTTCTCGACAGGTATGCGCTGAAAGATGGAACCAAAGAAACACTGAAAATAGGAGATCTTGTCATTGTATGTGTTGACCTGAAGTCGGGGCAACGCGAAGTGGGTGTTATTCGCGGAATGAGCGGGCAAAAAGTTGAAGTGGAGCTTCGAGACGGCGAGCGGGTCTTGCGCTCTATCGAGCATGTGGACAAGCCTCTTGAAACATCCCCCGAAGAGACCATGGACCGTGTTGCCCGTGGCATCGCGAAGATCGAAGCAAATCCCGAGCAGTGGGAGTCGGAATTTCGCTGGCTTCTCGACGGTTGGAAGTTCATCCCCGCAGGTCGTATCCTGGCCGCTGCTGGCTGCGATCAACAACTCTCTCTCTACAACTGTTATGTACTCCCCCTCCCCCACGATTCTCGGCATGGGATCATCAAAACGCTCTCGGAGCAGATGGAGATCATGAGCCGTGGTGGGGGTGTTGGAATCACCCTATCTAGCCTTCGCCCTCGTCACGCCTACGTCAAGGGCGTCAACGGTCGCTCTTCAGGCTCTGTTTCCTGGGGAGCCTTGTACTCCTTCGTCACGGGTCAGATCGAACAAGGTGGCTCTCGTCGCGGTGCGCTGATGTTGATTCTCGATGTCTGGCACCCCGATATCCTTGAATTCGTCAATGCCAAACGCGAAGCCGGCCAAATCACCAACGCAAATATCTCTGTGGGTATCTCTGACGAGTTTATGGAAGCAGTCAAAGCAGATCAGATGTGGGAGCTGGTCTTTCCCGATACAACCCACCCCGATTTCGACAAAGAGTGGGATGGTGAGCTTGACACATGGGTCAAAGCAGGCCGTCCAGTCAATGTCCACAAAACAGTGCGTGCTCGTGAGATCTGGGACCAACTCGTTGAAAGTGCTTGGGCCTCTGCCGAACCTGGGCTCTGGTTCAAAGGCCGCTCCAACAAGATGTCCAACTCTCATTACTTCGCCCCCCTCGTGGGTTGCAACCCATGTGGAGAGCAGGCATTGCCGGGCTATGGTGTATGCAACCTGGGCTCCCTCAATCTACCCCGCTTTCTCGTAGAACAGGCCGACGGCAGCTCCGAAGTCGATTGGGACAGCCTCAAACGCGCCGTTCGACTCTCCACTCGCTTTCTCGACAATGTGATCGATGCCAACCCCTATTTTATCGCGGAGAACCGCCTTCAACAACAGGCGGAACGCCGTGTTGGCTTAGGGACCATGGGCATCGGAGAGATGATGATTCGGTTGAAGATTCGATACGGTTCCCAAGAATCTCTCGACTTTATCGACAAGCTCTACGAATGCATTTCGACAGAAGCGTATCTGACGTCGGCCGATATCGCCGAAGAAAAAGGAGCGTTCCCTCAGTTTGATGCGAAGCAATTCCTGTCCAGTGGTTTTATGAAAAAGATGCCTGGATACGTCCGTGAAGCTGTCGCTGAAAAAGGCATCCGCAACGTCACGTTGTTGACGCAACCCCCCACAGGAACCACGGGAACGATGGTCAACACATCAACGGGTATTGAGCCCTTCTTCTACTGGGAATACGATCGACGTAGCCGACTCGGTGTTCACACAGAACGCGTTGCCGTATACCAGGAGTGGTTGGAACAAAATGGCCCTGATGCCGAACTCCCCGACTACTTCACCACAGCCATGGATCTATCTCCGGAAGACCATGTCACCGTTCTCGCTGCGATCCAGCGTTGGGTTGACTCCGCTATCTCCAAAACATCCAATTTGCCATCGGATTACACCGTCGAACAGACCCGTCAACTGTATGAAAAGATGTATGACCTTGGCTGCAAGGGTGGAACCATCTATCGCGACCGCTCTCGCGACACGCAAGTACTCAACCTGAAAGAAGAGACAGAGACAGAGACAGCGGCAGAAGCGACCCCGGTGGTACAAGACACCTCCAAAACCAGTCGTGTTCAAAAGGTTCGCCCTCGCCCCTATCGTCGGTATGGTGCGACATTCAGTAAAGATACACCGTCGGGCACAGCTCACATCACCATGAATGACGATGATGACAACAGCCCCTTTGAGGTGTTTGTCGATCTGGGAAAAGCTGGCTCTGATGTCAAAGCGATGGCTGAAGCTCTGGGCCGCTTGATGTCTCTTGTGTTGCGTATTCAATCTCCTCTCTCCCCCATGGAACGTATCCAAGAGATTGTTAGTCAGATGAAGGGGATCGGCGGTGCCAACTCTCTTGGCTTCGGCCCCAAACGTGTCCTCTCTCTCCCTGACGCCGTTGGTATTGTGCTTGAAGAGCACTACTTGGCCGAAGACGCTGACGCCAAGCTACATCCAGCTCATAGCAGTGCTCTATTGCAAGCTGTTCCTGCCGATCAACCCGCAGAGAAAGCAGCCACCCATGAAAACTATGTTAATGGTTCTCATACCAACGGTACAGACGCAAAAACTAATGGTGTAGACAGCAATATGGTCGACCTGAATACAAACAAACTCAACTTGGATCTGGGTTCATTTGCCGATATCTGTCCCAGTTGTGGTCAAACAGGCTTTATTCGCGCAGGTGGCTGCGCCAGTTGCGTTTACTGCGGTCACTCCTCCTGCTAACCCACATGCTCCATGTTGTTCGTCGCAAAAGCGAACAAAGCTCCTCTGCCCTTCTTCCCACCATTGACAAGAGCCGCATCATAGGCTAGCAAAGCCCTCATGGATGCGATGCTTTCTGTCTGTTCTTTTGACATTTGCCTCCCCTTGACAGTCAGTGATTCGCAACGTAGCCTTTCCTTAT
>JALTMC010000638.1 GCA_027005175.1 Myxococcales bacterium | reverse complement strand
ACGGACAGTTGTGTGTGCGCAATGAAAACAGCTTCAACGGTCTGTTTATTCGTCTGCGTAAAAAAGTTGAACTTCAGCATAATGATGTGATCCTCTTGGGAAAGCAGTTGCTCCGGTTTGAGGAAATAGAGATGCAGGCAGAGGCCGACTCTGCTCTGAGTTCCTCTGAGATCCCAACTACTCCCATCTGGGGGAGCCCTTACAGCTCTTACTGGGGGCGGCTGGTTCAGTTGATCTCGGGTGGATATGAGGGCAACTCGATCTTGTTGGGTGGCTCTCAAGTTGAACTGGGTCGCGAGCGTGGACAGATTACTTTTCCCGGCGATCGCTTCATCTCTTCTCTACATGCGCGTGTTTCGACAGAGGAACAACGTTTCTTCGTGGAGGATGTGGGGAGTCGCAATGGTACTTTTGTCCAGATTCGTGGAGAGCACGCTTTGGCTCACAAAGATATCCTCATCATTGGTGAGCAACTTTTGCGTGCTGAACTCAGCACCTAAGAAATCGTATCGGAGAGCCTGTAAAGCCCAATGCCTTCAGGCTTGGGAGCGAGGGGCTTTTTGATGGCCTCTGTCTCGGGAGTTGTCACACCATCAAGGTCCTTCTTTCTGGCCGCTTGTGCTCGGTGGGCTGTATCTTGACGGAGTACCTTCTATGTGTCTAAATGAAAGCACAGAACTCTGCCAGAAAGCAGTTCAGGACAAATGACACACAAGCAAACACAAATTCAGGATGACTCGGCTTCCACAATCTTGGAGCCTGATGAACCTCCCGCAGGAGGCTGTTCCTTTTTTGTTTTCGCCGAGAACTCTTCTCGAAGGCGGAGGCGGGCGGGGTTGTGCATGTTGCATCTGACTTCTCCTCTTGTGTGCAATGATGGGAGTTAAAAGACCGTGCAACCCGGTTCTTTAGGTGATGTCCTATCATCTCTATGGTTAACTGGCAATCCGTTGTGGTGGTGTACTCAAACAAGTGGAGCATGGCTTGAGCGGTTGGCTCATGTGTCCACGGGTGAGTGGATTACTATTGCTTTATGTCTTCTCTTTTCAGCCCTATTCTCTGCCTCTGAAACAGCATTGACAGCACTCTCCCCCGCCAAAGTGCAGCAGATGTTAGAGGCCGAACCAAACAAGTTTGGCCGACTCACACTTTGGTTGGAGCGACCAAACCGGGTTCTCACGACGATTCTCATCGGAAACAATCTCGTCAATATCCTAGCCTCTGCCATGGCTACTGAGATCGCCAACACGATCTCTCAAAGTGCGGGGGTTGCGATCGCTGTCGGGGTGATGACTCTGCTTATCTTGATCAGTGGAGAGATTGTTCCCAAAACCTACGCCAAATATCACTCCAAACAGGTCGCTGTCCGCGTCTTTCCTTTGCTGCGACTTGCCTATCTGGCCTTTTTCCCCTTTACCTGGATCCTTACAAAAATTGCTTCTGTCTCTGTTCAACTGTTTGGTGGAAAGGCCGAGCACACAGGACCTTTTGTCTCGGAAGCAGACATTGAGTTTATGATCGATCTGGGGACTCGTGAAGGGGTGCTTGGAGAAGAGAAAGAAAAACTATTTCAATCGATCTTGGAGTTTGATGATATCACCATTCGTGAGGTGATGGTGCCACGCATCTCGATGTTGTCCCTCTCACATGATGCTCCCTCTGAGGAAGTTCTTGAACTTGCCCATAATTCTCCACATAGTCGTATACCGGTATACGAAGAACACCTCGACAACATTTTAGGTATCCTTTACTTGCGCGACCTCTTTCGCACCTACACGACCATCGCTCAATCCGAACAATCTTCCGAATGGAATAGACTGCTTCGCCCCACTTATTTTGTTCCTGGAACGATGAAGATCTCATCGCTGCTCGGTGAGTTTCAAAAGCGAAAGAAACATATCGCGATTGTTGTTGATGAATTTGGCGGCACCATGGGGATGGTCACCTTGGAAGACATCCTTGAAGAGATTGTAGGGGAAATCCATGATGAATTTGATCCCGACGAAGAACAAGAGCTGGTGGAGCGAGAGGACGGTGTCTTTTTGGCAGATGCCCATATCAGTATTCGAGAGTTGGAAGAACACTTTTCGATTGAGTTTCCCGATGATGGAGACTACGAAACACTCGGTGGCTTCCTTACCGCTCGCTTCGGACATGTTCCTGAAGTGGGTGATCTCATCGAGTGGGAGAGTTATCTGTTTAAAATCACCGAAGCCGACGAGAAGAGTGTACAACAGGCAGAGATCTGTCAGGTTGTTGTTGATGTCGAAGAAGCACAGGCCCGACTCAACCAAACTTCTCCTTCGATGGAGACCCGACCTGATTCCGAAGAAAAAGCTGTCTAGCCTGCATAACTTGAAAGCTGTCTAGCCTGCGTAACTTGTGAGTGTTTGGGAGTCTTTTCATGGGAGTGGTTTCTGATGGACATGAGTTTACCAGAGGATTTATTCTCAAGTTTCAGGAGTCTACCAGAGAATTCATTCTCAAGTTTCAGGTTTGTAGGGGATGGGTTTCGATAGGAGTGAAGAACGGAGAACCTGAAGGGATCGGCAATCAAAACGCGTTCAGCCCGCAACCGAATTGATTCCCACAACCGAAACCCTTCAAGGTTCCTCATTCAACACAGAGCAGGAACGAAAAATCGTGCCTGTTCCGAGGGGGTGTTGACCTGAGGGTCAACACAAAGTGAAGTGTTTCGATGAAACAGTGACCGGCAATCAAAACGCGTTCAGCCCGCAACCGAATTGATTCCCACAACCGGTAATTCACTGTTCATCCAAACGAGAACAACAAGGTTTTGACTCGATGTCTCTGCCTTTTTCGTCGTTCGGCCGGTGTCATAGCAAAACGAGTGCCAGCTCATCGTTTTTTGCAAAAATAGACCCCTTTTGGGTCTCCGAGTGAGGCCCTTGGAAAAGGATAAATGTTTGAAGTGTATCGTTTCTGTTTGTTTTCTTCCCGATGTTAAATGGGGCTCTTTTGGGGTGCTCTTTTTTTCTGGAAGAGGTTTGTTGGGGTGTGATGATTGGAACGTTGGATACTCAATCATCCACTGCATGGAGTAGACTTGTCGTATGATGGTGTTTCCCCGCCGAATGGCGATCGCTTTAATCATTACATGTGTGTTGTTGACGTCGATTCCTCTCGTCGTTGGATGGCGATTCTTGGTTGCTGCTGAGGACTCGATGCCCACAAAGCATCAGTCCAGGACTGCAAGCTCCTCTGCAACCAAAAAACGCCAGTGGCGATCGCTACAGACAGGCTACTTTTGGGCCAGCGTTGCTTTGTTAGGAGTCGCCCTCTTTGCGGCCTTATTAACAGGATGGTTACTTTATCGGTGGTTGTTTCAAGAACTCTTTCACTTGCGTATGCAACTTCGACACAGTATGCCTAAGGAGTTTGCCCCTTTTTCAGGCGTTGTTGAGGCAGAGGAGCCCATTGCTGGCTTG
>JALTMC010000637.1:1857-12787 GCA_027005175.1 Myxococcales bacterium | reverse complement strand
GGCTCGCTTGTGACCAGGCTCGCTTGTGACCAGGCTCGCTTGTGACCAGGCTCGCTTGTGACCAGGTTCGTCTGCGACCGGGCTTGTCTGCAACCAGGTTCGTCTGCGACCGGGCTTGTCTGCAACCAGGTTCGTCTGCGACCGGGCTCGTCTGCAACCAGGTTCGTCTGCAACCGGGCTCGTCTGCAACCAGGTTCGTCTGCAACCGGGCTCGTCTGCGACCGGGCTCGTCTGCGATCGGGCTTGTCTGCGATCGGGCTTGTCTGCGACCGGGCTCGTCTGCGATCGGGCTTGTCTGCGACCGGGTTCGTCTGTAACCGGGTTCGCGTGCAAGTTACAAATCATCTCATCAGCAAAATACAGGCCAAGATTTTTGAGAATGGAAAGAATCCGGATATATCTGGATCGAAGTCCACATCAGTGGTGAAGATCAGATAACATCATAGCTTCAAGCATACACTGCTTGTCATCAAGCTATCCTGTTTGTTGTCAATCTGTCCGGACAGAGGATCAAGTGATGCTTTTGTCATCAAGCTATCCTGTTTGTTATCTATTTCTCCAGGCGGAGAGCCAAGTCATGCTTTTGTCACCAAGCTATCCTGTTTGTTATCTATTTCTCCAGGCGGAGAGCCAAGTCATGCTTTGTTGGGCGAGTTGTGACAGAGAGGGAGTGAGCCAGCGTTCGGGATCGTTATGTTGAAACTCAATGAGTTGTTGGAGGCCATCTTCAATGGCCTCGCGGGTGCGCTCACGCAGTTGCCAACAGGCTTCTTTGTTCTCAAAGTCACCGGCATAATCTGCGGTGGAGATGGGGGGTGCGAACTGGAAATAAAATCGCTCCAGGCGGGGTAGTTTCATTGGCCCTGTTCCCACCGAAAGAGGGAGAATAACATCAGTGCGTATATTAAATTTGCGCAACAAAGAGCCAAGAGGAGAGGCCATCACAGCATCGCTATCCAAGAGAACATCAAACATATCCTCGACACCAACAGCAGAGAAAGGGACGATCGTGCAGTGATGCTCGATCGCCATTCGAGCAAAGCCCATCCGTTTTTTCCACACCAGCTTATACTTTTCACCTTTCTTTTTTGCGACTTCACGACCTCCACCTGGAAAGACCAGGATAGACTCTCCCTGTTTCATCAACCGTCCACAGTTTTCTCGTGAGCCTTCCACCACACCGTAACGCTGTAATAGATCTCTCCAGATCGGAACGTGAAAGTGAAAGCGATCGCCAAGAGAACGCAAAAATATATTTTTTTGTTGCAGTAGTTCAAGAAATAGGATGGGAGCATCGATGACCCCATAGAGGGTATGATTGCCAACAAAGAGCAGTGGTCGATCGGCTGGAATATTCTCCCAGCCAAAAAAGAGAGGACGACACAACCGGAACCAGGGCTCCATCAGCCGGATTCCGAGAGCGAGTTCTTTGTCTGTGGGGCGATGAAATGTAGTCAACGAAATACCTTATCGAACGAGAATTCGGTGAGAGTGATGACGAGCACTCCAGGAGTTTGCAGGACTCAATCCCCAGGATGTTTATGGGCTCTCTCAATGACATACAAGCAAGCCCACAGCAAAAACAAAAAGTAACTATCTCTTTGTTCGATCAGACTACCATGGTTCACCGCGTTTTTCCAATCTGAGACCAACGTTTGCATCGCGAGAGCAAACGGCGTTGGGAAAATATGACAGTCCATGGCAGAACTCGCGGCAAAGAAAAACAAAGACTCAGGTAGGGGGGGAATCTAAATGTGTGGGGCCTCTACTTTCCCTAGGAGTAAGGAGAAAGCAACTTGAGTATTTCGATCTACATCCGCTAGAACCTTCGGGGTTTACGATTCCCGCACTTGTTCAACATAGCCGGTCGCCATTCCTATAGAAGGCATTGATAACCTATAATATCCATGTTATGTAAAGTTGGCCGGATTCCCTCTCATAGCATAGACACGATAGGTTACAAAAAGATTTAACATGCAGCAAAAGAAGTTTCACTTAGGGCTATTTCTTGCGGGGTTGCTACTACTGCTCCTCTTCTTCGCGCAAAGTATGAGTGTGACAGGAATGACTCTCACTTTTGCGGCACAACTGGGTCTGACTTTTCCAGGCTCTTTGAACTTCTGGTTAGCCCATACATTGTTGGCCTGTCCTGGCGGTATTCTAATCGGTATGGCTTTGCATCATTGGGCACAAGAAAAAGGCGGCAAGCTCTGGCAAAATCTCCAATCAATGAAACGGCGAGAGTGGCTCATGGCAGGTGTCCTTTTGGGCATCTTCTGGTTTGCTCTCGCACGTGTTGGACGTGAATGGATCTTACTCAACTTCCCTGTTACAGATGATGAGAATGCTGTCACATTTGCTGCGCAAGCACTGGTGAGCGGTCACCTCTTGGCACCCATATTCAAACCGCTGCATGCCTTTCCAACCCGTTTTCTTATTGTGCGTGCTGGAGGAAT
Source organism: Myxococcales bacterium (assembly GCA_027005175.1). Taxonomy (GTDB): domain Bacteria; phylum Myxococcota_C; class UBA6777; order UBA6777; family UBA6777; genus M3003. Next base: position 10,331 of record JALTMC010000637.1, on the reverse strand, counting down.
CGCCAGTATTGATTGGCCTGGTCCTATTCTAGCATCCACTGTGAATGAATGGCTTGGTATTAAAGCCTTTGTGCATTCCATCTTCGCAGCACTCACAGCAGTTATCGTTGCATGGATTGCACACCAACGTATGGGTCGCGAAGGAGCATTCTGGGCAGCCACCTTTTTTCTATTCTCACCCATGGCACTCACATTGTCGATGACAGAACACAGCCATGTCATTTCACGTGGCTTCCTTGCAGCTTTTCTACTCGCCTATCTCTGGGCAGAGCAACCATCCTCCCGCTGGCGATGGTTCGTTGTGGGGGGACTACTTGGTCTAGCCATCTGTACACGCCCCTTTGAGTCTGCGGCAATCGCATTGCCCTTCGCACTCTACCGGATCTATCTTTTGCACAAACAAGAAACACGAAAACAGGCATTACTTTCCATCGGATTTGTAGCTCTTGGCTTGTTTCTCCCCATGCTATTCTTTGCCTTCTTTAATCATCAGATCACTGGCACATTTTGGCTTCCTGCGCGCTTTGCTGAAGGTCGCTTGCATAATGTTGACTACACAGGGCACGGATTTCTCCGAAGACTGGGCGGTAATGTAAGTACCAATATGTTGCTAGTCTCTATTTTTTTTCTCGGCCCACTTGGTGGAATCCTCGCCGCAATCGGCCTGCGTCGTGGGCATTTTGAAAAACTTCTAGGTTTCTCTGTTCTCTCCATATTCCTACTAGGCTTAGCCCATAGCGACTTTGGTGTTCATGTCGTCGGACCACTCCATTACGCAGACAGTGTCATTCCTTTGACCTTGTTGGCCTCAGCAGGGTGGCTCGAACTCCGCAGCTACTTCACAAACTCTCAAACTCTGCTCCCTTGGAGTGGAATGATTGCTGGTTATTTGCTTGTTGCCATGGTTTCTTTTCAATTCTGGCACCTGTCGGCACTCCGAGCGCAGGCAGAAGTGAATGCAGGCCCCTATCACTTTTTAGAGCGCTCAGGGATAAAAAATGCTGTAGTGCTCACTCCCCTACGCCATCAATATTGGGCCAAAGTACAAAAGTACTTTTGGGTTCGAAGTTGTGTTGTGGATTGGCGCCCTCCCCACCCCAACTTGTCGAACAAGATCCTACTCGTCAGAGATCATCCGAAGTATCTTCCTCTACTACGAAAAGTTTTTCCACATCGAAAATTCTATCGACTGCACATTCATCGACGCCAACCACACCTCACCCTGCAGCCTTTATAGGAAAATCCTGTTACACCCAATCTCTTTCAGGGTTGGGATAGAAAGAGGGCCTAGCCCAACAAGATCGCTTGACACCCTGTCATCAGAAAGATATATGTTTATCTGATTTGTGAATCAGATTCTCCATTTTGGATTCCTCTCCAACGACTGTTGTTTACCTTATGTCACCTCGGCGAAAAAAACCACAAGAAGACCGGAAAGAGCAGATCCGTGATGCGGCGTATCATGCCTTTCAACGCTCGGGGTACCACAGCACAACGGTTGATGCGATATGCAAAGAAGCAAGTTGCTCCAAAGGAAGCTTCTATTGGCACTACCCTTCGAAGCGTGATGTGTTTATTGATATCCTCAATACCTGGGCCCAAGAGGTGATCTCTGAGTTACTCAAACAGTTTGAATCAAGCATCAACCCCGAAGACTTTAATGCTGAACTCAATACTGCCATGCAACGTGAGATCCGTCGTGGTCGCCATATCGTTCCACTCTGGCTGGAGTTCACAGTAGAGGCCCGACGTGATGAGCGTGTGCAAGAAGCATTGGCAAAATTTTATCGCCGAGCCCGCACCGCGATCGCAGAACTGATCCGGCCCATCTCCCAAAAAGAACTATCAGAAGACGCAATCCAAAGCGTGTCTGCTGCCATCTTTGGCCTGTATATGGGCTTTGTTACCCAGGAACTCGCAGATTCAGAAGGGTTTAATGCCGACCGTATCGTCGCAAACTTCATACCCGTCCTCGGGAACCTCCTCGAAGTGTAGACTAGCCCACCCAAACCCACCTATCCAAGCGCACTTCTCCAAACCCACTTCTCCAAGTCCATTTTCCCAAGTCCATTTTCCCAAGTCCATTTTCCCAAAGAGGCTACCCCCTCTGTCCTTTGGATACAAAGTTCGATGACAACACAAGAGAAAACAGTTATCTAAAGACGACTCTCGCCAGACAGGCGATATTTTTTTTCGGCGTAACCTTGCTTTTAATGAAACGTATATGATAGTAGCCTGAATTTGCACAAAACTAGACTAGTGAGTCTAGTCAGCAGGACAATAGGGAAGAGCATACAGCTTGAGGGTTTCCCGCATTGTGAGAAAAAATTCAGATTCTTCGTATAAGAATGAGAGAGGTACAGGCTTATGAGTCGATTTACTTCTGGTTCTCGTGAAACAAAGAATGGGTCCAGTCGTGTTCATCAAGATGCCACGAAGCAGGAGTCAGGATTGCAGACTCCATCGTCATATCTGTACCATAGAGAATTACCGCAGCCCCCTACAGGGTCTCTAACATTGGCAGAGGCGCTGGCCCGGGGGCAACAGACTGCGGCGGTGACGTTTGCAGGTCAGGGAGCCTGGGATCTCGATGCTTTGGCACAATGGATGCAGCGTTTTCCGTCTGTTCGCTCCCTTGTAGAGTTAGCGACAGAGAAGTTACAAGCTCTCATTCAAGAGAGAGAGTTCCGTTGGACAGGCAAATACACGCATGGCTTTGATCTGCTCAACTGGGCAATCGATCCGAAGGTTCGTCCACCTGTGACGTACTTGCAGACCTCTACCATTTCGCAGGCGTTGATCTTTGTGCAGCAAGTGGCCTGTTACCAGATGCTTTGGGAAGAGGGTTTGCAAAAAGCCTTTCAGGCAGGGAGTATCCGAGTATTAACAGGACACTCTCAAGGGATCATGCCAGCTTTACTTGTCTCAGAGAGCGACGGAGGACAAGTCAGTCCGGCTCGTTTTCTCGACTATGTGGTCTATATGCTCTGGCAAGGGCTGTATATGTATGAGTCGTATGGAGATGCAAAGCAGGATTCTTCGACAGAGATCTCGCCCATGGCAGCGGTCTCTGGGCCGAGCTACACGCAGCTCCAAGAGACCATAAAGCGGGTACTACAAACCCGGCCAGCAACAGAGTCTGTGACCATCGCACTGAGGAATACGCGACTTCGCCATGTACTGAGTGGTCCACCCTCTCTGTTGGAGCAGATTCGACAGCTTCTGAATCATCGCTCTGCCAAGGAAACTCGGTTAAAAAAAGAAGGACGTCTGGCTGGAAAGCCCTTCTCCATCGTGTGGGAATATCTCATCGTGGAAGCCCCCTACCACTCTCCTTATATGGAAAGTGGTCTCCAGCCCATGCGTGAGAAACTCACAGAGTTGGGCTTTCGTATGTCTCCCGACGCATTTCATATCGACGTACTTTCCCCTCACTCTGGGACGAACTTCCGCACATCTTCAGACCCCTTGGAGTTGGTATTACAGGATCAGTTCATTCACTCCGTAAACTGGCACCAGGTATTACAAAAAGTTGCAACACACCAGACAGCGCAAGAGGAGCATCAGGGCGTGGATATGCTTCTTGATCTCGGACCTGGCGATGGTGTGTCCAGATTGTCTTATTCTGTACTCAAAGGAACCGGGCTGCGGGTCCTTCCCCTTGCGACGCCAGCAGGACGAGACGAGTTTCTGGTACAAGCCTTTGAAGAGTTACCCCAACCTCTGCGATATAAAGATTTCCTTCCGACCCTGCAAGCTACGGACCATGGCCAGCTTCAGGTCAGGAATCGATACACACAAGCCACCGGACACGCTCCAATCATCCTGCCTGGTATGACACCCACCACTGCCGATGTTGGTATTGTTGCAGCCGCAGCAAACGCCGGATTCACCGCAGAGTTGGCAGGGGGAGGGCAGGTCACAGAGCCGATGTTCTGGCTGCGTATGGAAGAGCTACAAGCACAGCTTGATCCCGGTCGTGAGGTCGTATTTAATGCGCTCTTTTTAGACCCGTATCTTTGGGGTCTTCACTTTCGCAAAGAGGGATTGGTCCAACAAGCACGCGCCGCTGGCTTTCCATTGTGTGGTGTCACGATCAGCGCAGGTATTCCCGAGGTGGAAGAGGCTGTAAAACTTCTTCATGAATTTCATTCTCTTGGACTCTGGCTCAATGCATTTAAGCCAGGCACCTTGCAACAGGTCAAACAGGTCATTCAAATCGCCCGCGCGGTTCCACAACAGACGATCTTTGTTCATCTGGAGGGGGGAAAAGCTGGGGGACATCACTCTTGGGAGAACCTCGACGACCTGCTGCTCGACTGCTACCATATGTTGCGAGAACAGCCCAATCTCGTGCTATGTGTGGGCGGTGGTGTTGGAACAGAAGAGCGCTCCACCTCTCTCCTGGATGGTACCTGGTCTCAACAGTATGGCTTGATTCCCATGCCTGTTGATGCAGTATTCCTCGGGACTTTGGCGATGGCTTGCCTGGAAGCAGAGACATCACCGCAAGTCAAACAAGCCCTCGTTGACGCTGCGGGTTGCCCTGACTGGGTGCTGAACGGAGAGTTCAAAGATGGCCTAACTTCCGGAAAAAGCGCATTGAATGCAGATATCCATTACCTGGACAACCCCGCCTCTCGCTGTGGACACTTGCTCGACAAGGTCGCTGGTGATGCAGAAGCTGTCGCACAACATCGTGACGAGATCATTGAAGCGTTAAACGCAACTGCCAAACCTTACTTGGGTGACCTGGAAGAGATGACTTATCTCGCAGTGGCTCAGCGTATGTTGTCGTTGATGGCGGTGGGTCGCAATGGCAGATACGAAGATGGCCGGTGGCTCGACCGGTCATACCGCACTCGCTGGGCCGACTTTATCCAGCGCACAGAAGCTCGTCTACGCGATCAAGAAGAAGGGACATTTCAAAGTATCATCACAGATCAAAGCATGCTTGAACAGCCAGAGGAGGTCCTCTCCCTCCTTGTCCAAGAGTACCCAGAAGCTGCCGAATGCAGTTTGCACCCGGCAGATGTACAGTTTTTTCTCCACAAGATCTGTGCTCGTCCGGGCAAGCCCGTCAACTTTGTCCCTGTCATCAACGAGAACGTTCGGCGATGGTACAAATCGGACTCTCTCTGGCAAGCTCATGATGACCGGTTTGAAGCCGACCAAGTCCTGATCCTTCCAGGCCCCGAAGCTATCGCTGGGTTAAAACAAGTCGATGAGCCCATTGCCGATCTATTGGGTCGATTCACAAAAGACCTTGAAGTCAGCCTCATTTCCAAGCAGGCTCTTACGATTAGCCCAAAAGCAACGCTAACGGAAGTCCCGGATATGCCGACGGGATTCAACTGGGGAAAAGAAGGCAAAGACCTCACGATTTTTGTTCAAAATCCTGAATCCCCCACAGCATGGTTCTCCACTCTACATGAGAACTATACAGGACCTCTCGCGCAACTTTTTCGCTCTCCTCGTATCTTTGTGGGACAACGTTCACTGCCCAACCCCCTGTTCGCTCTGCTCCTGGCAAAGCCCGGGGCTGGTCTAACGATTGAGTGCTATACACAGCGACGACTCACTGTCGTAACATACCGACCAGTCCAGTGCTCTCCACAAGAAGAAGTACGTCTGACCTTAGAAGAAGCAGAGAACGTCCCGTACAAGGTTTGCCAGCCTCAAGTGAAGATGGAGGTTTGGATTCCAGGGCTATCGGGTGAAACAGAGAACACACCATACACCCTGCTATTAACACCGGAGAATTCCGGGAGTTCCTACTTTTTCACCCAGACAGAGACAGAACGACGTCATGCCATTCGTTCCTTCTATCATCAAGTACTGTTTGGTGCATTGTTAGAGCCCACGCCTTTGTTTGAAACTGCCGAAGATGAAGTCTCTCTCTCTCTTGCGAGAGTTCGTGGGTACCATGCCGTCACTGGAGGGCAGGCCACCACAAAAGAAATCCCACTGAATATGATGTTCTCCATGGTTTGGAAACCGTTGTTTCGCACCTTGTCGTGTGATGAGTTGGTCGGTGACATCATGCAGTTGGTGCACCTCAACAACCGAGTAACCATCGTAGGCGAGCAATCGATTCAGGCCGATCAACAGGTGACGGTCCAGTCTAAGATTTCGCGTTTGGAAGACAGCGCTCAAGGCCGGACCGTTCATACAACAAGCTTGATCCTACAAGACAACAAGCCCTGTGTTCTGGTAGAATCAGCCTTCTTTATTCGTGGTTCATTTGCTCACACACCCTTCGTCGTGCAGGCAAACGAAGAACTCCAGGCAAGCACGCCCGTTCCCGACCAAGCCACATGGGAGTTTGTTCGGGAACACAGATGGATCAAGTGGCTCTCTGCCATAGAGATCACACCGGAGACGGCCCTGGATTGGGAGCTACAAACCAAAGAGCAACGACCTCGACAAGGAAAGAGCCATTACAGCGCAACCGGTGTGATCAAACACAACGGTCAGTTGCTGGGAACGGTCGGTCTGGACACAGACGGTGACGAGAAGCAACACCCTGTACACACCTTGCTCGGTATTTTGGGGACAAACAAGCCAGTACGTCACGATTGCAAACGCAGCATCCTGGCTCGTGAACAGGACAGCAACCCCCAACACCTCGAAACATTTGCTGAGATCAGCCGGGACGGGAACCCCATCCACCGCAGCACGCTGATCGCACGTCTGGGAGGCTTAGAACAGACCATTGTGCACGGCATGTGGACCGCCGCCAGGCTGGGAGAATTCTTAACCAAACATGTCGCGGGTGGAGAAGAGCGCCGACTTCAGAACGTCCATGCAGAATTTCTCGCTTACTCTCTCCCTGGTGAATCGCTGGTGATGGAAGCCACACGAACAGGCGTTATCGAGGGAGATCTCCTGGTGGAAGCAACCGCCTTTGTCCTCCGTGAGACACAAAAGATCCCCGTTGTTCGGCTTGAAACTCGTATCACAGCCCCACGCACAGCTTATGTATTTCCCGGCCAAGGCATACAACAAAAAGGAATGGGGATGGCTGGGTATGCCCGGTCCAAGGCAGCACGTGATGTATGGGATCGTTGCGATACGTATACACGACGTCACCTTGGCTTCTCTATCTTGCACATTGTGCGGGAGAACCCGAACGAAGTGATTGTTCAGGGAGTGTCACAACGGCATCCCCAAGGAGTCCTCCACCTGACTCAGTTTACACAGGTCGCGATGGCTGTCTTGGCGCAGGCACAAACCGCAGAGATGAAAGAGTCTGGAGTTCATCACCCCGATGCGGTGATCTGTGGACACAGCGTTGGAGAGTACAATGCCATCGCAGTGACCGGCGTATTGCCGCTCGAAACCGTCGTAGAGCTTGTGTATCAACGTGGTCTTGTGATGCATGTCCTGGTGGAACGCAATGCACAGGGTGAGAGTGGTTATGGCATGGCCGTCATCCGACCTCACTATGCAAAGATGAATCACAAACAGGCCGAACAACTTGTCGAGCAAATTAAGCGAGACACAGGCCACTTTCTGCAGATCGTCAATTACAATGTCAAAGGCCGACAGTACTCCGTCACGGGTAGGATCGAAGCTCTCCGAACTCTCGAACAAGAGCTGGCCACTCGCACACATGGGGGCAAACCTGCATACATTGAGATTCCGGGCATCGATGTCCCCTTTCACTCTGCCGTTCTTCGCGACGGTGTGGCTCAATTCCGCACCACCTTGGAAGACCGCTTTCCCCAAGAGCTTGACTACGCACCCTTGTTGGGCCGATACATCCCCAATTTGGTGCCACGAGCCTTCTCCCTGGACTCATCCTACATCCAAGAAGTCGCAGAGTATACACAGTCTTCTGTGCTCCTCAATGTGATGAAAGATTTCGCACATTGGCAACAAAAGCCCGCAGCTCTGGCAAGGGTTCTTTTAATTGAGTTACTGGCTTGGCAGTTTGCCAGCCCTGTGCGTTGGATAGAAACCCAAGAACTTCTCTTTACCCCCCAATCGATGGGTGGTATCGGTGCCGAACAGATCATCGAGATCGGTGTGGGTTATCAACCAACACTTGCCAATATGGCTCGTTATACTCTCCAACTTCTCGGACCCGCAGCCCCCTCCACTGCGATCCTCAATGTGGAAGCAGAAGCTGAGCTTGTTTTCTTTCAAGACGAAGGAGAACTGGAAGAGTTCCAGATGGCCGACGTTCCACTTCAAGGTGACCAAGATTCCGGCACAGAAGTGGAAGCTGAAAACGAACCGAGTGACACAAAAGAAGCGAAAGCCAAAGAGCCACAACAAGTTCAAGCCTCCATCGCATCTGAAGTTATCGCAGCGACCGCTCCCATAGGAGAGAATACGCCTGTGGAGGATCGTGCGATGACTGCTGCCGAGGCGGTGCGGGTCTTGCTTGCGTTACAGGCGAAGGTTCGACTGGATCAGGTCAGAGATGACGAAACGATCGATGAGTTATTTGATGGTGTGTCTTCACG
>JALTMC010000637.1:0-1847 GCA_027005175.1 Myxococcales bacterium | reverse complement strand
GTCTTCACGACGCAACCAGGTGTTGTTGGATCTTGGCGCAGAATTCAATATGGGTCCCATTGACGGTGCCCACGAGAAGCCTCTGCACCAGCTCACAGCAGAGGTCGAAAAACGTGCCTCTAGCTATAAAGCTCCTGGAAAGTACTTGCGGGCAGCACAAGATGAAGCGATTAAACGTGCGCTAGGTCGGGCGGGAATGAGTCGCAAAGACATCTGTGATTATCTCGACAGTCACTATGGTTTGGGAGAAGGTCTCTGCTCTACAGTCCAACTGCACTTGGCCTTAGAGACTCGTGAAGGAGAGTCCAAACGAGGCGATCAACTGGGACGTTTAACACAAGCCATTCCCACCAACAAAAGTGATGCCAAGATGCTTCTGGACCAGGCAGTCACAAGCGCAGCCAATCATCTGAAGCTCCCACTCCCCAAGAAAGCAGTAGGCCAAGGCACGGGTGGAGCAGCCGTCGATGCAGCCGTAGTCAAGGAGCTGGAGGAGCGAATCCTTGGGCCTCGCGGTGTCTTGATGAACACAGCCAAGCAAATCGCACAAGAGCTGGGTCATACCTTGAAGGCAGAAGACAACTCTCTCACGACAAAAGATGAGCAGGCCGAGCGACTCGCGTTATGGGAGAAAGAGCATGGCGCAGACTACGAGCAGTGGATTCATCCACGGTTTGATGCCCGTAAGCATGTGGCTTTGACTTCATCATGGGCCTGGATCGCAAGGGATATTGCAGAGATCTATTACGACGTAACCAACGGTCGAATCGAGTTGAAAGAGGCAGAGTATCGAGCGAGTCGCTTGAGCCTTCACAGCCAGGAAGGCACCACCCAAGAGACCGCACACTGGTATATGCAGCAGGCCCGAGAAGAAGGGAACCTGGAGCTATCACAGTTGTTAGAAAAAATCGCAACAGGGCAATCTCTGCTACAGGCCCCTTGTCTCCCGACACGCCCTCACCTGGAGATCGATAACGACGGCTCCATTCAGTATTCCGAGGTGACACAACATGGAGCGGACGCATACACGAGCATGCTCTCCACCTGGTTCGAACAAAGCCGCATCAAGGTAAAAGGCTGGAGCGAGGAACTCCGTGGGCTGTTGGAACAGGTAGTCGAGGCCCCCTTTAACTTCAGAGGCGAAACAGCGCTGGTAACCGGTGCCAGTCCGGGCTCCATTGCCGTCGTTTGTGTGCGACACTTGCTGCGTGGCGGGGCTCGTGTGGTGGTCACAACATCAACCTACAACAGCGAGAGAATTCGCTTTTACCGGTCACTCTACGAACAAGAAGCTGCGCCGGGCGCAGAGCTACACATCGTGCCGTTTAATCAGTCCTCTTTCCAAGATGTGAAAGCACTGATCCAGTGGCTGTTCTCAACAAGAAGTGAGCAAAGCGGTGCGGAGATTCGGGTCACCAAACGACCCTTTGCGCCGAGCTTATTCTTACCTTTTGCAGCCGTCAAAGACCTCGCAACACTCGACACTTTAGGCTCTCGTTCCAACATCGTGATGCGCGCTATGTTACTGAGCGTAGAGCGGATGATCGCGGCCATTGCGTCACACTACCAGCAACACGGTCTCCCCGCATCGCCCTGTCATGTGGTGTTGCCACTCTCACCCAATCATGGAACCTTCGGTGGTGACGGTGTATACGCAGAGACCAAAGCTGCCCTGGAAGTGTTGCAACAGAAATGGTTCAGTGAGTACAACGCCTGGGGCCGAGCTGTCACCTTGTGTGCGGCCCGTATCGGCTGGGTTCGTGGCACGGGCCTGATGGATGCCAACAATCCCGTCGCTGCGAGGCTGGAAGAACAAACGGGAGTCACAACATTCTCCAGTCCAGAGA
>JALTMC010000636.1 GCA_027005175.1 Myxococcales bacterium | reverse complement strand
TAACTTCATGGGGGGGAGCAACCTCTACATCGTCGGGAATGCGGCTCTTCTTTTTTTTGTCCGTCTTGCTTTGGCTGCTCAACACTTCAAGTTGTACAACGTCGGCATGGGTTGTGGGTTCTTTCGGGTCAGCATGGCCGTTGCTCTTCTTCTTTCGACCGCGACGCTTGGTTTGTGTTTGTGCTGCCATCTTCTCTTTCTCCTCAATGCTCATGACTTCTTTGCTGACTTTGCAAAGCAGACAAAGTAAATACAGATCTCGACACGAGTAGAGTGAATGAGATGTGTGTCACATCATGTCACATGAAGTTGTTGGCAGGGCATTCGCGGTCCGTCACTCCCATCTTTTTGATCAACTTCTTGATTCATTGTGACCACCATTGCCGCAGTGATCGTCATGGCTGTTGTGGATCGGCTGATCGACCTCGTGTCCATTTCTTCCTGGGAGAGTTCAGGTCTATTGCCGCAGTGATCGTCATGGCTGTTGTGGATCGGGGCTTCTTTTCTCTTTGTCCAATGAAAAAGGAGAAGCAAAGCGGGATGCTTGGGAAGCTAGGTCTTGTGTTGCGACTTATTTTCCCTTTGCCCAATGAAAAAGGGGTTGTGCTGGGAGGATGGGGAGGAGCTGATCCGCTTTGTCGTAGAGTCCAAAGAGGCCGCCTGTGTGGAGGAATAGAATATTCTTTCCCTGAAATCGCTCTGGGTTTTGTTGGAGTTCCCGCGACAACCCGTAAAAAGCTTTGCCTGTGTATGTGGGGTCTAGGATCACACCCGTTTGTAGGGCAACATCACGGAGCAAGTGGAGTTCTTCTGGGCTACTGATAGAGTACCCCAATCCTTTGTACCCATCGATGATAGCGAGCGCGTCACGCGCTTTGATGGGAGTTTGAAGGGATGAGAAGATCTCATCGATGCGCTGATAGAAGTAAGCAGCGTCGTCACAAACATTGATGGCATGGATCTGCCAGGAGGTTTGTGCGAGGGCACTACCCAGTGAGATTCCGGCGGCAGTTCCACCGCTACCGCATGCCAGAACGATATCATCAAAATGCAGATCTTCTTGCTTGGCTTGTGTTTCTATCTCTTGAATGGCTTCGATATAACCCCAAGTCCCCCGTCCGTTAGAGCCACCTTCTGGGATGATATACGGTTGGCGCCCCTGCTGTCGAAGCTCGTTAGCGAGATCCTCCATTAGCTCGGAGCGACGGCGGTATTGCTCGTAACTGACTGGGATGATCGTCGCACCCATCATGTGATCGATCAGGAGATTGCCCACCAACGTCGTTGTGGCTTGGGGTTCGTGGGTACGCAACAGCAGATAGCTTTCCAGGCCGAGTGGTCGGGCTGCGGCTGCTGTTGTGCGGCAGTGATTGGATTGAATACCCCCACAAGTGATGACTGTATCGCAACCCTTCTCCAAAGCGTCGGCGAAGAGGAATTCAAGCTTGCGGATCTTGTTTCCGCTCATTGTGATGCCGCTGCGATCATCCCGTTTGATCCAGAGAGACACGTCATCTGGAATTCCCGGTGGCTTCCAGCGATGCACTGGCGTGGGGGGCTGGCCCAATCGTATTCGATGGCTTGGAATCGGTGCCAGGGATGTTGCCCATTGTGGTGGGGTGTAAGGGGTATGTTGCATGATGCCCATATCGTCAATACTTCTTGGTGCGAAAGGACTGGAGTAGGGCTTGAAACTCGTGTTGGGCTGGGAGCATCACCGACATGGGACCAACACATTTAAAGAACACAAGACCTTGTGGTGCGTTCACAATGGCACCAAGCATATGATGGTTGGGTCGTGGGATCTTTGACGGCGACATGGGGCGAGGGGAAAATAGAAATGTTCCCTTTAACTCGATGGTTGCGACAGAGAGGCCCTTGATCTTAAATTGTTTGATCTTCTCCATCGCCAATTTCTGCTGACCTTGGGCAGGCCTGAATTGTCTTTTCCAGCGAGATAGGTTTGCGATGATGCTTCCTCCCTGGCGTTTCCCAAAATAAAAAACAGAGCACTCACCACCCGGTGCGCGTGGATTACTCTTGGCTGGAATCAGATAGGTTGCCACACGCATACGACGACGTGGCCCAAGCTTCCAGCGACTTGGTAGGCTCCAACTCAACCCGGCGACTTGGTTGCCTCTCTGGCTTCTCTGACTTCTCTGTGCCTGGGGATTCGTTTGTTTTGCTGCAAGAGGAACTCTCCCCCCTCGCTGCAATGCTTGTGGAGAAGGAGGCACCTGTATGCGTTGGCGAGGAAGTGGGTCTGCTTTACAACCGACAGACAGCCACAGAAGGAGAAGGAGAAGAAGTCCACTGCGTGAACTCATCGTATTTTGGGATCGTGTGAATGGTTTCATCGGTCGATTACCTCAAGAGTGGGAAGGGTCTTGTTGAGAAAGAGTCTTTTGGCTGGGTCATACACGTGCTATGGAAAACCTGTCAAGTCGTAAGGTCATTCCCGCACCCTAAAAAAGTCTTTGTCTTGACAAGGAAGAGGGGGACGTTGAATAATCTGAAGCCGGTCTTTAAGCGAGATATTTGGGTTTTTTCCCCGCTCTGACATGTGGAGTCTCTGGATGTCCTCTATCAACAAAGAAGATATCGTTCGTGCGGTATTGGAGTTATTGTCGAAATCTACTAACTCTCCTGGTGGAGTTGGTGAGATGGTGTTGTTTCTCGAACGTGAAGCGGAAAGCTGGATTCGTGGGAATTCCGTTGACCTCAGCCCCTTGTGGACCTATTGCCGTGACAACAGCGGTTGGTCGGAGCCATTCTTTCGTGAGTTAACGAACTCTCTTCAGCAACGTTTTGCTGACCGATCTGTTCGGTGGATCACTCCCTTTGACTCTGCCGATGCTGCCAACTTCGCAGATGACTTTGCCTCCTTTAGCGATAGTTCCTCAGTGGATGATTCGGAAAGTGGCATCATCCTAGAGTGGATGATCGACGGTATCCGACGCTCTCCTGTCGAGAGGATCATTGATCCGGAGAAGTTGCGAGGTTTTCTTGAGGAAGCTATTGAGGAGATGAAGGATGGAAATACCCTCAACCTTCAACTCCTCTGGGATGTTCTGCTCGATGCTGATGGTGTTGATGAGCAGATGCTGATCAAGGCATTCTTGGTCATGCAAGTGGAAACGAGCAAGCGGAACATTGAACTTCAAGTGGTGTATCCCAATCTTGTTGCAAACCTGCCAGAGAAAATGCGTGCTACCTTGCTTGGTTCGATGGGACTCGAAGCCACAAAGGAGCCAACAACGCCAGATCCTCTCGATGCTTATGCCAATGCCTATGCTATAAAAAGTAACAGGGATACAGAAGGGAAGCCATCGGCAGGTGCCACAAAGACGACGGGTGCTGCAAAACAATCAACCGCATCGCGTCAGGCGAGAGCACGACAAGCCAAACTCCCAACAGGTCCCATTGTTGGTGGATCCGAGCCCGCTCAATTCCCTTCC